>SKWY01000446.1 GCA_007128675.1 Deltaproteobacteria bacterium
AGGGCCGGATCTATAGGTGTTTGATTGCATTCTGGATCGAAGTTGGCGACCTCACCGTCGCGGTTGAAGTCACAATCCACCCAGCGGGTAGGGGTTCGAGCTCCGTGAATGCTGACCAGGGCCGACTCCAGAGACTCGATGTCCATGTTGGTCGTGCGATGTCCGCAAAGACCGGCGGTGGTGCCCGAAGTAGCGGCGTCGCAGATGTCAGCCGTGATCTCCACGGGCTCTGGCATCTCGTCCTGGCCAGCGGGCGTATCCGCATGGTGGACCCAGGCAGGGAAGACGAGCTGCGTCGAGCCGATGAAGACCTGCACGGTGCCGGATACGGACGAAAGCCGGTCGCCCAGTGAAATTCCATCCGGATAGCTGAAGGAGAAGACGAAGATGGAGCCGAAGTCACCGGGTCGGTTCGGTACCGGCTCTGCTGCCACATCCGTGAGGAAGAACCCTTCGGGGAAGACTCCCGTCACGACCAAGTCGCCCGAAGCGATATCGATGAAGGCTCCATCCATTGGGCTCTCGGCGCTGTCCACGGTGCGAGGACAATGCTGAACCTGGGCTATCCTCGGCATCTCGAAGTGGAAGCGATCGGAGCAGCCCATCGCGTAGCTGGCGCTTTGGGACAGATCGTCCTCGGCGCAGACATGAGTCGACCCATAGACTCTGTCAATCGTTACACGGGCCTGGCCGACTCCGTCGGCCAGCTCGACAGTTGGAGTCCCTGGGGCCAAGCCCAGAATTCTTCCGGGCTGCACGCGAAGAGAGACAGGGCCGTTCAGTCGCATTACGCCACCCTTGTTTGAAAGGGCGGTGACCGTAACATCGATCTCGAGTGGTTCAATGAGGAAGGGAAGCGGATCGTTTGGGCTTCCGGGATCGACTCCCTCGACATCCACGCGAAAGGACGCGGTCTTCTCGGCTAGAGGACGTTGCTCCACGCAGCCAAAACCCGACAAGGCCCCTATGGCAAACGAAAGCAGGCAAAAGGCCATGGACCATCGCTTCGAGAAGATCTTCATTGCTCCTCCAAGGATCTGTCGACTACTCGGCGAGCGATGCGACCATCTTCATAGCCCATGATCATGGGAACACGCAGGGGGCCCTCACAGAAGTCCTTCATCGCGGGAGTAATTCTTCCACAGGGGCCGTCCTCGATATTTCCCTGCCCTACGGAGGTGAGGATATCGTCGCACGAGCAGCGTCCGGCGTTGATGCCGCCCGGGTTGTCGCGAATAGTCTCGCAGGCCCTCACGGCCCGAAGATCGACTGGTTCTCCCTTGCACAGGAAGGTCTCGTCGCTGGAAAGGTTACCGGGCGCGACGCGGAGAATCTCCTCGCAGCTACAGAAGTTTCGCATCGCGTCTATCAGTGACTCTCGGATGGAGATGCCGGTGTCGATCTGGGTGGTGTTGCGAGCAAGGGCTCGGAAGCCAGAGCCGCCGCCTGCGATGTAGTCGTTGGTGGCGACCCGATAAGACCATGTCGGATCTATGGGATCGCCGTTTACCAATATGTCCCTCGCCGGGTGCGCGAAGCATGCTCCTGCTCTACAGTCCCAAGCGATTCCGTCGACCCCATCCGCCGAGTAGTTTGGGCAGTCCGCAGGAATCGAGCAGGGATATCGATGCCGGTTGGCTCGCACCTGCCCACAGTCCATCGTAAAGCTCATCCCGGCAATCTGGACCTGGGATTGGCAGCCGCGGTCCGCTGATCGGTTCGTCACGAAATCGAGGGTCTCTTGCAGCTCCGATCCTGAAAGGTACATCAATGTGATGTAGTTCTCGAAGGGGAAGACGTTGAACATGGACTCCATGTTCACGGGCCCAGCATAGATGGCATCGCGCATGCCCAGCGTGTTGGTCAGGCAGATCTCCGCCTCGACTCCCCGTCTCGTTCTCATGGCTTCTGCGGTGATGTTGCCGAGCGGAGCGTCGCCGCCACCTTCTCGGCTTCGTCTTGGGACCTCCATCGGCGCCCAGGCGAAGATTCTAGGTAGATCCAGGCTCTGGTTGAGACCGAGGATATATGGTTCCAGGAGGCGAAGAGTGGGCACATGCTCTCGTTTGGCGCACTCGTCTCTGGCAAGCTTCACCCAAGCTCGGTACTCGGCCGTGTTCTCGTACTCTCGCCGAGGCTCCCTGCACCACACCGAGTCGAGGGGTATGGCTTTGTAGGAGTGCGTTTTGATGCTCCAGCCATACTCGGGAAACTCGGGATCCTGATGAAGGACCATGTCCAGCCTCCCCACATACTTTGCGAACGCGCCAGGATGAGAGAGCACTACGTCTCTACCATCGAGATCGGTAAGCACCTGTGGGGGGTTGAGGACGACATGCAGATGGCCTCCCATGATGAAGTCCAGGCCCCGCACTCCGGGTATGTGAAACCGCGCCATGCCCGCTGGATTCCCCGGTTCGTAGTCCTCGAGCATTACCCAAGGGTCGCTGTTTCGATTGACGAGATGCGCTACTTCGTCCTTTCTGAAGGCGCGCTCGTAGCCCGTTACCAAGTATGCATCCTCGTTGAGTCCGAGGTGGCTTACGACGGATACGACGTCGACTTGGGGCAATAGGAACTCGACGTAGGATCGCAACAGCTCGTTCTGCTCGAGAGGGACCGCGTAAAGGCGATTACCTTCGGCCGCGATCGAGTAGAGCGATGATATGCTGCCCATCCCGACGATGCCGACCTTGAGCCCATCGACGTTTTGAATTGTGTATGGCGCCACTAGATCCGCAAGCGGGGCCACCGACGGGTTGGCGGGGTTTCGGAACTTGTAGTTCGCGGCGAGTATCGGGAAGTTGCCGTGACGCGCCAGCTGATCGAAGAGGTTCCATGCTCCCTCGTCGAACTCATGATTGCCAATGACGACCGCGTCCGGCCTCATCATCGAGAGCCACTTGATCTCTACCTCGCCATGATTCTCGTTGAATATCGGGGCACCCTGAAAGATATCTCCCGAGTCGTAGTAGAGAACCCGCTGGGAGCGGGCCCGCTCTCTTTCGATGACAGCGGCCATCCGGGCCACGCCTCCGAAGGGAGCCGCCAGTGGTGAGAGGCCGAGATTGACATCGCTTGTAAGTGGCTCCAAATCGTATGGCAACAGCCGGCTATGGATGTCCGATGTGTGAAGAATCGTGAGTCGAACATCTTGTCCGTCGAGCAAGGCCTGCTCCTGCTCGATGATGCAGCCGGCCGAAATGAGACCGGCGCATACGCTGGCCATGACGACGCAGCCATGACGGCCGCTTCGGGCGTTACTCACTCGCATTGAAAACTCCATTTGGCCGAACGCGTCCTATTCTCCGCTGGGAGACGTACCATCCGCAAAGACAATGTCGGCGTTGGAGCGCGGCTCCAAGCGGTACTGGTCGAAGGCGTATCGAAGTACGCCGGTGATTGACTGGAACTGGTCGTCCACGGAGGGTCCATCGTAATCGTGATCGAAACGAGTGCCGATGATTAGGCCACCTGTAACCTTGAAATCGCCGTCCCAGTTAGCGTCGTCGTTCTGCACTGGAAACTCCGTCACGCTGACGTCTTCTACTCTGAGGAGGAGGCTCTGGTGTGAAAAGGCATCGTCGCTTCCAGTGGCGATCGTCGAGGAATCTACCAGGAGGGGATTGGGAACCTCGCCACTCGAGATAACGGTGACACTTGCCACGCTCGTTAGCTGAGCCTGGCCCCAGTGCTCGTCATATGAGCCCGTAACCTCGATATGGTCGCCCGGCTCGGCGTTCGTGTCGGCGTTGTGAACCATTATGCCATCCCAAGGTCCAGGGTCCGCCGACTGAATCCACAGATCGTAGCGGGCGCCACGGGTCCTGCGAGCAGTAATGATCCCCTCCACTGTCACCGGGTCGGAGGGTTGCTCCGTTCTCACCTGGGCGATCGTGGCATCGGTTGGCTCGACTGGTTCAGTGCCGTTGCCCGGGCTAGTGCCGTCGGCAAAGACGATGTCATCATTGAACCTGGGCTCCAAACGATACTGGTCGAAGGCGTATCGAAGCACACCGGTAATCGATTGGAACTCGTCACCGACAGTCGGCGCATCGTAGTCGTGCCAGAAGTACGTGCCTATGACGAGACCGTCACTCACCCGAAAGTCGCCTTCCCAAATGGCATCATCGTCCTGGACGGGAAACTCGGTCACAGTGACATCGGTTACTCTGATAAGTAGGCTCTGGTAAGCAAGGGCATCGTCGCTTCCAGTGGCGATTGTCGCGGGATCCACGGGCATGGGTTCTGGTACATCGCCACTCGAGATTACGGTGACGGCTGTCACGCTCGTCAGCTGATCGAGCCCCCAGTACTCGTCGTAGGAAGCCGTGATCTCGATATGGTCGCCTGGCTCGGCGTCCGTGTCGGCATTGTGAACCATGATGCCGTCCCAAGGTCCGGCGTTCTCCGACTGGATCCAAAGATCGTAGCGGGGTCCTCTAGATCTGCGAGCGGTAACGATTCCCTCCACGGTCACGGGGCTCGATGGCCGATTCATCCGTACATCCGCGATGGTACTGTCCGAGGGCTCACCCGGCTCACCAGGTATGGTTCCGTCGATGAACACCATGTCCTCGTTCTTGCGGGGCTGTAGCCTAGAGTTGTCGAAGCTGTAGTTGAGCACCCCTGTCAAGGAGGTGAACTGATCGCCATCTCTGGGATCCCTATAGTCGTGGCGAAAGAGTGGTCCCACGACGAGGCCACCGTCTACCTGAAAATCTCCGTGCCACCTATCATCGCTGCCAAGAAACCTCTCTTCCGTGACCGATACATCTGTGACCTGGACCAGGACGCTCTGATGCGAGTAGGAAGCGGAGCCGCCTGTTGCCAGCTCGCTCGGATCCTGGAACAGCTCGGGCTCTGGTACTGGCGCCGTCCCAGTTGTTTGGAAGGTCACGGCGCGAAGCTGATCCATGTCGAAGTAGCTGTCATAGTCGCCGGTGACCGTGAGAATGTCTCCGGGATCGGCCGGTACTCCCGACGACCAGAGCATGATTGCCGAGTAGGCTCCACCGCCGGGCTCCTGTACGAAGATATCGTACCGATCGCTGCCCTCGTGTGAGTAGGTTCGGACCGCCGTTACGATTACTCCTTCGACCGTCAGCCCCGACAACGTGTCGAGGTGTGCTCTTCTTGCCGGATCTCGAATATCGTAGAGGGTGAGATCGTCTCCATTCTCACCATTGTCGCCGTTGTCGCCGTTGTCGCCGTTGTCCCCATTGTCCCCATTGTCCCCGTTGTTGCCGTTCCCATTGTCGTCGTCTCTTACGAAGAGGCCGCAGCCGAAGGTTGGACCGGCTGTCAGGCTCAATGCGAGCGTCAGGGTGAGAATGCGAAGGAACCTTTCAGTGCAATTGGTGAGCATCGACAGCGCTCCTATTCAAAGGGTATCTCATGGGACTCTTGTTGGCTCGGCTCGAAACTCATGCAAAGGTTCTTCTTCCCGGAACGAGCGAACCAGGTGATCCTTGAAGAGTATGTCCCCCAGCCAAGGCACGTCAAATGGAGCTTGGAGGCCAAATGAAAGACGAGAACGGTAAGACTCAATCATCTGCCGGCCCCATCGTGACGTCCATCGAGGTGCTCGCGGACAGAACCGCGACCTCTCGCTGTGACGAGGGTTTCTTGCGACTTCGACGATTGACCTGTCGCAACAAGCGGGCAGACGGCACCACCTCGCGCTCCTATGATATAGACATCATAGACAGACGAGCCCTCGATGCAGTCGCGGTCGTGCTCTGGCGTCGGAATCCCTCGAGTGGACGTGTCGAGATCCTGGTGCGGCACAACCTTAGGCCCGCCGCGTTCTTCAGGCGCGAGCATAGGCCGGCGGTGGCGGATCCGAAGGAGTACTTGACGTTGACGGAGATTGTGGCCGG
>SKWY01000096.1 GCA_007128675.1 Deltaproteobacteria bacterium
CCACCCTACCCACGAAACCCTCGAAGATTCGTACCAGGGCATCTTGGTCCTCCTTTGGCAAAGCCGAAAGGAAGAGGGCGGTACGAGAACGAGCATGTGCATCGAACTCCAACCAAAGCTCCTTTCCTTTCTTGGTGGCAGAAACCTCGACGACTCTTCGATCAGCGGCTCGGCGGCATCTTTTCGCAAGCTTGCGCTGCTCGAGGCGGTCGACTATTCCGGTCACTGTCTTGACCGTGATTCCAAGCCTTCTCGCAAGCTCCCCCATCGTTAGGGGTCCATCCAACCCGAGCCAGCAGGTAGCATGCATCTGCGTGGGAGTCAGCTCCATCTTCTCGACGAGCCGAGCCAAGGGATCTCGCAAAGGGTAGCTTCGACCAAGGATGATGATGAGTTCGATAAGTCGTCGAGCCAACTTATCCGCATCACGGATATTCTGCATAGGGGAGCAAATATGCGATCGTGGGACTCGATGTCAAGCGCCTCCTTGGCCGAGTTATTCCCGCTATCGCCCAAGTCTCTTGGCGGAGGAAGCACACAGGCTAGCTCGATCGCTTGACGGCCCTGGCTGGCGCACTCTACCATTTAAACCCAGCTTGCTTGCTTGCCGCCTCGTAACCTCGAGAGAACACTTCCATGCCCAAGCCTCCTCGCTCGTCCTCGACCTCCGACCGCACCGACCCTCAAATTACGGTCCCGGAAGAGAGGACGGACATCGGCCCGGCACCGCAGCCGCCTCCTGGCAGGCGCCAAGGCCGCTCCGCCGGAGCACCCGTTTTGCGGCAGAGACTAGTTGTCGTGGCCGGAAGAGACGAAGGTCGAGCCTTGGATCTCGGCGAGGGCACCATCGTGATTGGTCGAGGTGCCGACTGCGATGTCATCCTGCCTGACTCGCAAGTCTCCAGACAGCATGTAGAGATTGAAACGACGCAGGCCGGGGTCATCCTCACGGATCTTGGCAGCGGGAACGGCACCCTGGTCAATGGTAGGCCCATCGAAAGCGTTGAGCTCGCTCACCGAGACGAAATAGTTCTTGGCGATCACATCCTTCGTTTCGAAGAGCAGAGTGAAGCAGCGAGCACATCACAAGCCCTAGCGCCTCATCGCAGACAATCACCTGCCAACATTCCTGGTGGGGGGGCGCCTCTGGCCGCCGCCGATATCGTGCGTCAGGCAAGACGCCGGCGAACACAGAAAGATCAGGATGCCAAGAAGCCATTCCTGATCCTTGGCGGCGCCTTGGTAGTCGTGCTTGGCGCAATAGTCGCCTTTTTGGCCCTTCAGCCTGGGGAGCCGGAGGAGCCTTTGGGTCCATCTTCGGAGGAGGTAGCCCAGCAGAGCTTCTCCGTGGGCATGAGGCTATTTCGAGAGGCTTCATATGAAGAGGCCCTCCCCCATTTCGAAGAGGCCGTCGCCAACATGCCAGAGCATAGCCAGGCGAATCGTTACCTTGCGGCTACTCGCCGGGAGATCGAGGCAAGCGCCTCCATGGAAAGAGGGAACGAGCTACTCTCCGAGGAGGACTATGAGGGTGCCCGGCAAGCTTTCAGTCAAGTCGGCCATGACAGCCTCCTCCATGAGGAGGCAAAGCAGGCTCTCGATCGTACCGATCAGGCGGAGGCAAACGATCTCGTCTCGGAAGCGACCCACTTGCTGGAAGTCGATGCCCTGGACGATGCCAAAGCGGTCTTCGAAAGAGCCCTCGTGGTCATCCCGAACTTCGAGCCGGCAAGAAGGGGCCTAGAGAGAGTCGAGCAGCGCAGAAGACAGCTCTCACGAATGACCTCGGCCCAACGAGCAGCGGCGGCGGCAGCGGCGGCAAGAAAGGAACGGGAGGAGGAGGAACGTGCGACCCAGGAAGTAAGACGAGCTCTCCGAACAGGGGAGCAGCTTTTCGATCAAGAGAGCTTCGGCCAGGCACAGAGCCGCTTCGAGGAGCTTGCCCAGCATGAGAACCCCGATATCGCTCGACCTGCCCGGCAGAAGGCCGAAGCACTCGTCGCATTTCGCCCAGCCTACGAAAGGGGGATTCGGCTCGCCGGCGATGGAGAACACGAAAGAGCAATCACCGAGCTTACTCAGGCCGAGCGCCGCGCACGGATTATCAGCCCCAACGGAAGAGTCCACCAAAGCGTAAGAAACCGACTCGCGGACATGCACAACATGCGAGGCAGGATAGCGATGAACTCGGAGAGGTACACCCTCGCCTTCAAGCACTGGTCCGCCGCGCTCCAGGCCAACCGCAACCACAGCGCCTCTCGAGACGGAATGGACGATTTGGCTCGAATCGCTGAACAGCTCTACCTCGAGGCATACGCGTCACGAACGCTGAACCGCGCCGAGTCGATTCGCAAGTTCCGCCAGGTCATGTCCATGACCACACCCAGCTCCCAAACACATCAGAGAGCAAGGGATCGCATAGCGGAACTCGAGTAACGACCTCCTTCTCCGAGCCTCCGTGGGCGCGCGGATGCGAAAGCAGTGAGGGTGCAGGGTTCTCTTGCTCCCTCGTGCGCATGGAGGGCGTGTTGAGCACTCATTGGCCCTCCGGCACTAGCTCTCCTTGCTCCCTCTTGCGCATGGAGGGCGTGCTCCTAGACGCTTCTAGGCAACACCGATGGGAGAGGCATATCTGGGTCTCTATTCCGGTGAGCTTGCTCTAATCACCCGCCTCGATCCTTTCGAGGGACTCTTTCATCTCGAGCATCCTCTGGCGCAGCAGATCACCGGCTGAAACGAAGGCATCCACGGACTGGCTCGCCGCTTCCTGGCTTGCTTGCAGGCCATCGAGAACCTCGGCGGAGAGCTCGCCATCTTCACGCATACGAGTGATCCCTTCCTGGTACATATCGAGCTGAGAACGCGCGCTGGCGACCAACAACCGCAGATCGTCGGCGAGCATCTCTCCTTCGGCCCATCCCCCGCCTAGGCGAGCCAGCAACGCCGCGCCCTCCATGGCCACCGCCTTCTCCTCTGGATCGAGGGGCAAAGCCGCATCGTCGGGAACGGCCTCGACATAACCGTAGCCCAAGTCCTCCTCCCCCGAACTCTCGCTCGACAACGAATCCAGGTCGTCCACCAGCGCCAAGGTTTCGCCGCGAGCCTTCTTCACCTCTGAAGCCGGCACCGCCTCATCGAACCTTTGCGAGGTCATGAGGTAGCCCGCCAGAACTGCTCCGATCAAGATGGCAGCGGGCGCCACGGAAGCGACCAGCTTATGGGTATATGAGCGCATCAGGTCCTCCAATGCCGCGCCGACGAGTCATGGAGATCGCCCGCGGCGCCGCCTTTTGTCCCCTATGCCCCCAAGGATCGTCGGCGGCTCGCCAACCCTTGGGCTCTACTCTTTCGAGAGAGTCATCTCACTGGCGCATCGAGACTCCAGGTACACTCCCCGAGGAGCCTCCTATCGCAAGAAGAGGAATGGATTGGCCCGGCGACAAGTCGGCCGGCGCCCCAGGCGAGAGCCCTTCATTGTCGAGAAGGGAGGCAGCAGACACTCGATTCTCGGAACAAGGCTTTCGAACGGGCCCATCTCTTCCTATCCTTTGCGCGAAAGGGATCTAGGACGAATACTCGTGCTCCCGCACTTGATCGCCGCTGGGTCCACGTCAATCCGCGCCTCTTCACACAAGCAAGTAACCGACAAGGTGAGAAAGAAATGGCCGCCACGATAGAGGATCCCCTATCGATCCCTCAGCCCTTCGAGGAGATTTCCCATACCGCCGACCTGATTGTCGGGGTAGAGGCGAACAGCAAGGAGGTGGCCATCGCTCGCCTCGTGCTCGCACTTGGCCAGCTTCTATCGGGCCGAAAACAACTATCTCCCACGGAACGGTCGCGGGTTCGGGTCGAGGCAGGTGACCTGGCGGTGATGGCCGTCGATGTACTTCGCGAGCTTCTCTACGCGTTCTCGACAAAGGGGGTTATCCCCTGCAAGTGCGGAGTAGCTCTTTTCGACGAGGAGGCCGGAGGTGACCTGATGGTCGATACCGCCCCCTACGACGAGACGAGTCACCAAGAGGGCGTCGATATCAAGGCCGTCACCTTCCATCGGGCACGCTTCGAAGAGTGCGGGGATGGAAGATGGGAGGCCGAGGTGACGATGGATATTTGATGGCGCGACAAAAAAAGTCCTCAATGATTTGCGATACCGGCAAGAAACCAAAGCGAGTCTGAATCATGAAGCTGAACATTCAACGGGTGGGGGAGTACGTCTTTGAGATCCCAAAGAGCGGACGGATGAAGGTTCCAGGCAGAATCTATCTGTCCTCTGAGCAGCTGGAGGCGATGCGCCATGATCCGGCGCTAGAGCAGGTCGCAAACGTAGCGCATCTGCCGGGCATAGTCGGGCGAAGCCTCGCCATGCCGGACATTCATTGGGGCTATGGCTTCCCCATTGGGGGAGTTGCGGCCGTGGACGCCGTCGATGGAGGAGTATCCCCTGGAGGCGTCGGCTTCGACATCAACTGTGGTGTCCGCGTCATCACGACCAGGCTTGTTCGAGAGGAGGTCGCTGGCCGAATGCCTGATCTCGTGAATGCTCTGTTCCGGGCAGTCCCAACCGGTGTTGGGAGTGGCTCGGGCACAGGCAAGCTCGGCAAGGACGAGCTTCGTCGCGTGCTCCGCGACGGCGCCCTTTGGGCAACGAAAAAGGGGTTCGCCGCCGCCGATGACGATGTCGAAAGATGCGAGGAGAACGGCTCGCTACGGGGAGCCGATCCCTCCGCGGTCAGCCAACGCGCGCTGGAGCGAGGCTCGACACAGCTGGGAAGTCTTGGCAGCGGAAACCATTTTCTCGAGCTACAGATTGTCGACCAAGTCATCGATGAGAAGCGAGCACGCGCCTTTGGGCTCTTTTCCGGACAGATGGTCCTCATGATCCACTCCGGATCTCGTGGTCTTGGCCATCAAGTATGCGACGAAGCGGTCGCTGGCCTTGCTCGGCGCCTGACCTCCTTCGGACCTGATTACGCTGCGCTTCCGGACAGGCAGCTGGCTTGCGCTCCCCTAGGCTCGGCCGAGGGGCGACATTACATCGGAGCGATGCAGGCGGCCGCGAACTTCGCTTGGGCGAATAGACAGGTAATGACCGGCATGGCAATCGATGCCATCGGCAAAGCTCTGGGCGTCGGCCGGGACCACATTGGGGCAAGGCTGCTCTACGACGTCTGCCACAACATAGCCAAGTACGAGGAGCATCTAATCGATGGAAAACGGCGCTCGGTCCTCGTGCACCGAAAGGGCGCTACAAGAGCGTTCGGCCCAGGAGACCAGCGTCTACCACCGGCTTACCGAGATGTAGGCCAGCCAGTGCTCATCCCGGGAGACATGGGGCGCTTCTCCTTCGTCTTGGCCGGTACCGAGATGGCCATGACCGAGACCTTTGGCAGCTCCTGTCATGGAGCTGGTCGACTCATGTCCAGAACAGCCGCTAGAAAGGCTACTCGTGGACGAAAGATTCATGAGGAGCTACTCAAGGCGGGCATAACTGTCATGAGCAAAGGACGCAGGACTCTTGCAGAGGAGGTCTCGGAGGCCTACAAGGACGTGGCCGACGTTACCAAGGTGGTGGAGGGCGCCGGCATCTCGAAGAGAGTGGCACGCCTGAAGCCGATTGGAGTAATCAAGGGCTAGTTTTCGAATCCCCAGGAGCCTGACCGGCATTCTCGAAACAAACCCAGAGCCTCTCCCGACACTCTTTCGCCGTCTCGGGCCGTGCCCGACAAGCTTCGTTCTAGATGCAGCGCCTGCCTAGCTACCTCTTGACTCTCCTCGCCCTGATCGTGACCGCGGCCGTGATCACGATAGTGAACCGTCCCGCCATCGTGGACCAAGACGATCCGGCTCTTCTCGAGCTTGCGCGCGAAATCTTTCCG
>SKWY01000295.1 GCA_007128675.1 Deltaproteobacteria bacterium
ATTTATTGGTCTTGGTCTGGGCTTTGCAGCTATGGCACTAACGAAGAAGTAGTCCCAAAGTAGTGACAAGATAACAGTTATATACTACTAACAAATAGATACATTTGGGATGGACCGAATGCAGTGTTTGGGAACACTTCGCGCACTTTCTCGGTCAAGTCCACCGGGCAGGCTGGAGATATACAGAAAACATTAGTCGCCGTAGTCAGAATGGAAGGTTCCCCCCTCGGCAGACTACTTCACTGGAAGGAGAAGTAGATTGGCTCAGAAGATAGTCGGACTAGACCTAGGCACTCGTGAAATCAAGGTCGCGGTGCTAGACGGCGGATTCCGGGGATTTTCCGTTCAACGCTACGTTTCGGTTCCAGTACCGCAGGAATCACCCGGGAACGAAGAAGAACGGCCACTACTGGACCGCTTGTTGAGCGCCTTGGAGACCCTCATTGAGGACGACGCAACCCTCTTCAAGGCAGATGCAATCTTTACGGCCATCCCCGGCTCCTTGGTGACCACTCACGTAGTTACCCTACCCTTCACCGACTCTCGGCGAATCGAACAGACGCTTCCCTTCCAGCTCGAGGATCAAATACCCTTCGACATCGAGGATGTCGTTTTCGATTATGAGTTATTGCATCAGACTGACGGCAAGAGTGACGTTCTGGTCGGCGTTACCCTCAAGCAAACCATCGCCTCCTTCCTGGAGATGCTGTCCAAAGCAGGCATCGATCCCCGCGTCATCAGCCTATCCACCTTTGCCTATCAAAACCTATACGCCCATGGCATTCTCAAGCCTCTTGTCACGGAGGAAGACAACAACAATACGAACCCTTCCAGCCTAGACGCCAAAGAAGAGGGCATCGACGATTCTGCGGCAAAAGATCCCGCCTGGGCCGAGGGTGAGGGTCAGCCCGAGACACGGGAATCCGCCTCGCCTTCCTCCCTAGGTTCTGCACAGCAGGAGGCCCTTGCCGAGGCGGTTCTCGACGTTGGACACATGTCCACCGACTTGTGCATCCTCGAGCGAGGTAGAGTTCGCCACGCAAGAAGCTTTCCCGTAGCCGGGCTTGGTCTATCGGTAGCCATCGCCGCGGCCGAGAAGATTTCCCTTCAAGAGGCTGAAACTCTCAAGAATGTCGCGGCGGATGTGGTCGAGAAGGGCGGAGAACAGGGGCAGCGGCTTGGGGCAGCGCTCGAACGAGGCATCGCTCCGCTCGTCCGGGGACTTCGCCAATCCTTCTTCGCCTTCTCGAGACGTACTCGTAAAAAGGTCAAGAGAGTCTATCTCACCGGGGGTACGGCTCGTCTGCCCAGCCTGGATCGCCATCTATCGAGGGAACTAGGCTGTGAGGTTGTGCCCCTCGATCCCTTCCCGTCTTCGCTGGAAACTAGCCTCTCCGATGAACAAAAGGGCGATCCCGCTGCCGGTCTCGCCATGGCTCTTGCCCTTCGGGGACAAGGTGGCTCACGAACCGCCAAGGTGAACCTTCGCAAAGGTGAGTTTGCCTATAAGGGCGACCTCTCGCGGCTGAAGGGAGTAGTGCCTCGTCTGGCTCTTCTTGGCATGCTCGTCGTGGCCTTGTTGTTGGCAAACGTCATGGTTCGATTCCACGCACTCTCCTTGGAAGAGTCTCGAGTCGAGCACCAGCTCTGTGAGCTTACCGAAAGGGTTCTTGGCACATGCACTACCTTCCCGGACGACGCAATTAGTCGCCTTCGAGGTCAACGAGCCGCTGCTTCGCTCGTGCCACAAGTTAGTGCCGCCGAGATTCTCTCCGAAGTAGTTCGCCGTCTGGCCAAGGTCGATGAAATCGAGCTGAGCGAACTCGACATCGGAGGCAGCAGAGTCCGCTTGCAGGGCTTGGCGGAATCCTTCGATGCTGTCGCCAAGGTCGTTTCCGAGCTGCGGGATTACGACTGCTTCACCGAGGTCTCCCAAGGGCAGACTCGTCAAGCCAGACAAAGTGAGAAGATCGAGTTCAACGTGGACGCCGTGCTCGCGGCGCAGTGTGAGAACTAATGAGACCGGCCGAAGCAATCTCCCAGCTATGGATAATCCTGGGTCGCCTATCGAAGCGGGAACGACTTCTGGTCGCCGGCGCTTCCCTGGGCTTTCTCGCGCTGATCACCTTGTTGATCGTGGTCCGAATCAATGGAGCCCTCGATGACCGGCGCAGCAGAATTGACTACTTGGAGAATGGTCTGAATCAAGTTGTTCAGCTCTCGGCCGGCTTCCGTGAAGCCCAGGATGAGCAGCGACGCCTCGAATCGAGGCTCGAGCGGCAAAGCGAGGTTTCCCTCTTCTCCCACATAGAGGAGCTGGCCAGAGGACAAGGAGTGAGCATCTCGAACATGACTCCTCGCCAAAGCGTCACCGAAGGAAACATTCGAGAGGAGACAGTCGAGGTCTCACTCGAGAGCATAACGGTCGACAAGGTGGCTGGCCTTGTCAACGCAATCCAACGTTCACCCCATATGGTCAAGGTATCCAGTATGCGGATAAGACGACGCGGTAGCGGCGACGAGGTTCAAGCCAGCCTGACAGTATCCAGCTACTCTCTTTCAGGGGCGGGATAGAGATGGAAGAAAGAAAGAAATCCTTGACCCGTCGACTGATCAAAAGTGGGGCCCTCTATGGGGGAGTCTTCTTTCTGGCCTTCGCGGCAACCGTATACTGGACGTTCCCCTACGCATTGGTCACCCAGAAGCTGGTATCCGAGATTGAAAGAAGCTTTGGCCTCAACCTCGAGATGTCCGAGATATCTCCGCACTGGGTTTTGGGTCTGAAGGCAAGTGATGTCGTAGTAGTCATGGGCGGAAGACAAGGAAATGAGCGAAGGCTCGAACTCGATAGTGTGATGGTCCGGATTAGACCGCTTCAGACCATATTGTCCGGCCCTTCGATGGCTCTGGATCTTCAAGGAGAGCTGGGGAACCTACGTGGCACGGCCAATCGCACGAGGAGCCAAGAGATAGGTCTCGATCTGAATGTCGATGGCATATCCTTGGGAAGCATCCCTGGCCTTGCCGATTCGCTCGGCGTCGGCTTGCTTGGAGACATCTCCGGCAACATCGCCGTCTCCTTCCCGGAAGACTCCATGGAGAAGCTCTCCGGAGTACTCGATCTGCGAATCGACAGCTCGGGAATAGGAGGGGGAATGATCAGAGGAGCAACGATTCCGCCGATAGATCTCGGTCGAATCGAGCCGAGAATCGTTGCTGAGGCCGGCGTCCTTCGAATCGACCCAAACCTGCAAGTATCGAGCGATGATCTCGATGCAGAGGTAATGGGGACCTTACAGCTCCGAGGAAACCTGCCTACTTCCCGGGCCGAGCTCACTCTTCGATTCCGACCTACCGACAGATTCTGGGAAGCTAATCAGATGCTAGCCGGCTTGGCTCGAGCAATGCTGAGCAGCGCTCAACAGGGAGACGGGTTCTATGCCTATCGCCTTTCGGGCGCAATCGGACGACCCAACTTCCGCCCGGCTGATTGACCCAATGGCCCGGACGAGGCCCCCAGAACCTCGAAGCCCCTCCTTTAGCGGTGCTCTCGAGACATCACGGCCCTAGGGCTAGTTCTCCTGTTCACAGGCCTCAAGGCCCGGTAGGACCAGTCTATCGCCCCAGCCTTCGGCTTGGTATTTCCCCAGTAAACCTCCATGAGTCAATAGGGGTTGATCCCCTTACAGTTAGAACGTAGATTCCTTCTGCAAGATATGTAGGCTAAAAACATACATGGTCACCTCTGTCGCCTTCTTCCTACGGGTGGGGCGAACAGGAAACGACGGAGGAACTACTTCATGGCCGAGCTAGTCTTTTTTCGCTCGGGTACACCGCTGCTTAGACTGCCCATCGATCGCGATCGCTTCCTTGTGGGGCGAGACATCGAGAATCATCTAGTCATTCCCGACGACGACATCGCGGACAAGGAGGCAGTCCTGGAGCTACGTCCCGAAGGATGGCAGCTCATCGACGCCTCTGGAAGAGGCACTCGGCTCGATGGGTGCGTTATCCGTACGGAAGCCCCGCTCACCGATGGTGCCGTCATTCATCTTGGCAAAAGATGGACGGCAAGCTTCCATGTGGGCCACCCAACAGCACCAGGCGAGACTCGCCAGCAGGCCGGCCATACCGCCGTACGCTCGACAGAGCCCCTTGGACCCCGACCGATTCGGCTTCGCTGGAAAAACCTAGACGGGGATGTGACATCATACCTGAACCCCACGGATACCATCGGCATAGGCCAAGACGAGGACAACTCGATCGTACTCCAAGACGAGTACGTAAGCGCCTTTCACGCAAGAATCTTCTTCAACAAATCCGCCTGGACCCTGTCGGACCTGGGCTCCACGAACGGAACCTTCGTCGACGACGTTCAGGTAACGCAGGCCGTGCTGGAACCTGGCATGCGTGTCCGGGTAGGAGAAACAGAGTTACGGGTCGAGGATGGAGCGGGGACCAATGACGAGCTCTGCTCTACTGACCAATATGGACTAGTCACGGGGGATCATGCTCTTCGCGCCGTGTTGGAGCAAGTAACGAGAATTGGAGCTACCGATGCGACCGTCACCGTTTTTGGTGAGTCCGGCACAGGTAAGGAGCTAATCGCCCGCGCCGTACATCAAGCAAGCCGTCGCGCGGAAATGCCTTTCATTCCCGTCAACTGCGCCGCCATCAGCAAAGAGCTGATGGAGAGTGAGCTCTTTGGCCATGAGAGAGGTGCTTTCACCGGCGCCAACAGCGCTCGCAGCGGCGCCTTCGAAGAAGCAAATGGAGGCACTCTTTTTCTCGACGACGTCGGAGAGCTTCCACTAGATGTAAAGGCCAAGCTTCTTCGCGCCATAGAACTCAAGGAAATCAGACGAGTCGGAGCATCCAAGCCGACTACCGTTGACGTGAGGATCGTCGCAGCCACCAATCGCGATCTCCACTTCGAAGCACAATCAGGCAGGTTCAGGGAGGATCTGTTCTATCGTCTCTACGTGATCCCGCTTACTCTGCCACCGCTTAGGCAGCGCAAGGGAGACATTCTGCTCTTGGCCGAACACTTCTTGAGGGTAAGGTCGCCTGGCAGGCCTCCGATTCTCTCGAAGGATGCCAAAGACAAGATACTCGAGCATTCTTGGCCTGGAAACGTGCGGGAGCTACTCAACACTATCGAGCGAGCAATACTCTTCCATCGCGAAGGACGAATTCAGGCACGGGACATCAGCTTTCCGAGCCCAATGTCGACACCCTCGCACGACTGCACCATCGACACCACCGGCAAGACCCTCGCCGAGATTGAAAAGGAGTCGATTCGAATAGCTCTTCGTCTATGCGGTGGAAATAGACGTTTGACGGCCAAGTCACTGGGAATCGCTCGCTCGACGTTACAAAACAAGCTCAAGGAGCTGGATCTCGTCTCCTGAGTGCCACGGGCATGCCTCAACAAAGGCCTGTGCCAAAGACGAGATGAACGGGTGCCGGACAGACTAGCATTCGAGAGAATCCAGGCAGGTGAGTTCTTCACGTCCCGCCGAGAGTCATCTCGCCAGAGACACATGAGGTTGGAATCTCGCGGTCCAGATGAAGAAGGCGAAGAGCTAGACCGAGACAGGAAGCCGGGAAACGACTCTTCGCATGAGGTGTTGGTCCTGCCCATGGCTCCCGCCGCCGATGGGTCCCGCGCCATGACCGCCTCGAGGGTCATGGCTCTGGTGACGACAAGCTACGGACAATCGCATCCACCGAGGCCAAAGGATCAGGGGCGTTTCTAATTGGCCTTCCTATGACGAGATAGTCGGCACCAGCGGCCACTGCATCGGCTGGGGTGGCGATCCTGGCCTGATCATCATCCGACGCCTCGGAAAACCTGATGCC
>SKWY01000368.1 GCA_007128675.1 Deltaproteobacteria bacterium
ATGTTTCGCTCGGTCATCGACTCGGGCGGCCATTTCCTTGGCCCCGCCTCTACACAGGACTTCGACAGATTGCTCTTGGCCGATCTCGGGCGGGATGAACCTCGAGCGGTTCTTCTCATCCCGATCCGTTTGCGTGGCAAGGCCGTGATGCTGCTCTATGCCGACAATGCCTCGGAGTTACTTGGGACCGAGTCAGTGGTCGACTTGGTCACTCTTTGTGCGGCAATTCCCTCTGTCCTGGAGTCCTTGATCGAGAAAAAGAAGCGGGCGGATCCCATGAAGCTGGAGAGGGAGCAGGCTCTTCTGACGGGGTTGGCCGAAGCCTTCTCCGAGGTTCCTCTCGAGGCTCGGGCTCTCGACTCACCTCTTCCAGAACCGGCTGCCGTTCGAAAGTTAGAGTCCGATGAGGGCTCACGAAGGGAGATTGACGATGATGTCGATCGGTCGGAAGCGACGATGTCGCGAGGCACAGAGGCGAAAGGGTCGGAACCCGTCGAGGTAATCGCCTCTCGACTGTCCATGGGCGGTGAACCGGAGCTTTCCTTGCTCGTGGCCCTGGCTGCTCACGGCGCAAAGGGAGCGGAGGCGCTGGCTGCCCATTTTCCGGGACCCACGCGTGAGCCGGTCAAGAGCTTCGCGGCGATGAACAAGGACCCCTTGGCGCATGGCCCAGTGGTTGCGGCGATGGCCTTTCTGGGCCCCGCCGCGGTCGATACCTTGCTGTCTCTTACCAGTTCTCCGACGACCGATGCGCGCTTTTACGCCACCTTCTTGCTAGGTAACAGCCCCGATCCGCGTGCACTTGCTCGCTTGACCGACCTCCTCTCCGATTCCGATCCCAGGGTGGCCACTGCCGCGAGGTTTGCCCTTTCGGCTCACAAGGCGGTGCCCGGCTACGAAAAGGCTCTGGAGGAGCTTCGTGGTGAGCTTGGGCGCAGAGACGATCCTGTCCGGCTCTGCGATGTCCTTCGAGTGCTCGCCTTTCTTGCGGACAGCGAGGCTGTCCCCAGGTTGATAGACCTGCTCGACCATAAGGATAGGGAGGTGGTGGCAGAGGTGGAGGAGACGCTCGAAAGAGTTACGAAGCAGTCTCACGGCACAAGTCGGCGACGCTGGCGAAAGTGGTACGAAGCCAATCGTGAGCTGCCTCGGGTAGCGTGGCTCGTGGCCGGTCTATCGAGCAAAAAGCTTGGTATTCGTGAGTCGGCCCTCGCCGAGCTGGAGGAGCAGGTTGGCGAGAGCTTTGGTTTCGTCCCAGATGCCTCCCGGAGGGAGAGAGCGGGGGCGGTAGAGCGCTGGGCTAGCTGGCTTGACGCCCATGGTCGGCCGAGCTGATTCCGACTATTTGCCCGTGGCTGTCTTGGCGGGGCGGTCATGGCCTTGCCGGTGTGGCTCTAGGGGGTTAACATCCGCGCCCCACTAGGGCGCTGAATGCGGACTGTTCCTTGTCGGTGCCTCAAACGAGAAGACAAATGGCTGTGGAGCGTGGACTGGAGGACGCGCCCCGCGAGGTGGAAGCATGAATGGCAGCTACAGCATCGTGATTGATGGTGAACGCTTCGAAATACAGGTCGAGGACCTGGGCGGTTCTTCTGGAGAGAGGCGCTTTCAGGTGCGCATTGGAGAACGTGAGCATTGGGTCTCCGTAGTACAGGAAGCACAGAGCCCGAAGGTCTCAGAGCGGCCCGATCTGTCGAGTGTGCCGAGGCCGAAGCCACGGAGCATCGAGCCAAGCCAAGTGTCTCAAGAGGACAACGGGCAGAAGAATGCGGTTGAGGGAACGGCCGTCGGTGCCCCCATGACGGGCAAGATCGTCTCGATCAACGTCAGCGACGGACAGGAAGTGAAGGAGGGCGATCTGCTGATGGTTCTCGAGGCCATGAAGATGGAGAACTCCATTCTGGCCACGGAGGGTGGTGTGGTCAGTAAGATCGCGATCAGTGTTGGTGACAATGTACGCAAGGGCGACCAGCTTTGCTTGCTTTCGCAAGCAGGGTGAGCTTTCGGTTGTCTTCGTGGCCGGCAAGGCGCCGAAATGCCCCGGGTGAGAAAACCTGGGCATTCTCGATTCTTCAGTGAAGGCGAAACAAGAACATGGGTGCAAGAGAGCAACGTAGACGAGTTGGTATTACCGATACGATCTTCAGGGACGCTCATCAGTCGCTTGCAGCGACGCGAATGAAGGTCGAGGACATGCTTCCCGTGGCGCCCGATCTCGACAAGGTCGGCTACCGATCGCTCGAGGTTTGGGGGGGCGCGACCTTCGATACCTGCATCCGCTTCTTGGACGAGGATCCCTGGGATCGTCTGCGTCAGCTGAAGAAGGTTCTTCCCAAGACGCCGCTTCAGATGCTGCTCCGGGGCCAGAATGTCGTTGGATATAGGCATTACTCCGATGATGTCGTGTCGGAGTTCGTCAAGCTGGCGCACAAGAACGGAATAGATGTCTTTCGGATATTCGATGCTTTGAACGACCTTCGAAACATGGAGGTCGCCATGCGAGCCGCCAAGGAGGTGGGTGCCCATGTTCAGGGTACGATCTCCTATACGGTCAGCCCGGTTCACGACATAGATGCCTTCGTGAAGATGGCGGTCGAGCTCGAGAAGATGGGCGCCGACTCCCTGTGCATCAAGGATATGGCGGGAATCATCTCACCGAAGGCGGCTCAAGATCTCACCAGCGCCATCAAGCGCAGTGTCTCGATTCCCCTTGGTCTTCATGGTCACTCGACGAGCGGCATGGTCACCGCCGCCTACTTCGCGGCCTGTGAGGCTGGCGCGGATGTCATTGATACCGCCCTTTCTCCGTTTTCGGGCGGCACATCCCAGCCTCCAACCGAGAGCCTCGTTGCTTCCTTGCAGGGTACTTCATTCGATACGGGCCTGGATCTGGAGCTCCTAGTGAGCATCTCTGATCGCTTGAAGCCGATTCGCGAGAAATACGACAGCCTCGTCAATCCCTTGTCCGAGAAGGTGTCGACACAGGTCCTGCTCCACCAGATCCCAGGGGGCATGTACTCGAACCTTCTCTCGCAGCTTCAGGAACAGGACGCCATCGACAAGATAGACGAGGTCCTGGAGGAGGTGCCTCGTGTGCGAAGGGAGCTCGGCTATCCGCCTCTGGTGACGCCTACCAGCCAGATAGTCGGGACTCAGGCGGCTTTCAACGTGCTTTTGGGGGAGAGGTACAAGGTTGTCTCCGAAGAGGTGAAGATGTACCTCAAAGGCCTATACGGCAGGCCTCCCGCTCCTATCGATGCCGATCTCCAGAAGAAGGTCATCGGCTCGAAGGAGCCCGTGACCGTTCGTCCAGGGGAGCTGTTGGAGCCCGAGATAGAGAAGGCTCGCCTGGAGATAGGAGAGCTTGCCAAGAGTGATGAAGACGTTCTGACCTACATCCTGTTCCCCCAGGTGGCACGCTCTTTTCTGGAGCGACGCAACGCCAAGAGAGAGTCGAGCGCGGCTTCTCCCGTTGAGGTTTCCAAAGCCGCCGAGAGCAAGGACGAGAAAGGCGGCGAGCCGGCCGCGTTGGTCGATGGCGTCGAGACGGCCAAGAGTGGCAAGCCGGCCAAGGAGGAGAGCCTGGGCAAGCACGGACATGCCAAGCATCGGCTCGCCGAGATGGAGTCGGAGCTGATGCAGGCCGGAGGGCAAGCAGCGATAGACAAACAGCACGCGGCCGGCAAGCTGACGGCGCGCGAAAGGATCGACCTGCTCCTCGACCCGGGATCGTTCGTCGAGATCGACAGGTTCAGTCGACATAGATGTCACGATTTCGGCATGGACAAGCGCCGCGTGCTCGGCGATGGAGTGCTGACGGGCTATGGGACCATCTCGGGCCGGCAGGTCTTCGTCTTCTCGCAAGACTTCACCGTCTTTGGTGGGGCGCTCGGAGAGGTCTTCGCTCGCAAGGTATGCAAGCTGATGGATCTGGCGATGAAGGCTGGCGCTCCCGTCATTGGGTTGAACGACAGCGGCGGAGCGCGGATTCAAGAAGGCGTAGCCAGCCTGGCGGGTTACGGAGACATCTTCTTCAGGAATGTGGCCGCATCCGGGGTTCTACCGCAGCTGTCGGTAATCATGGGCCCTTGTGCCGGCGGCGCGGTCTACTCGCCTGCCATGACCGATTTCATCGTCATGGTGGACGAGACGAGCCATATGTTCATCACCGGTCCAAATGTCATCAAGGCCGCAATCGGAGAGGAGGTTACCTTCGAGGAGCTTGGTGGAGCGGTGACACACAACTCCACCAGCGGCGTGGCCCAGTTCGTCACGAAGAGCGAGAAGGACGCGCTCTCCTTGGTGAAGTACATTCTTTCCTTCCTGCCCCTGAACAATATGGAGGACCCCCCACGGGAGTCACCCAGGGAAGCGATGCTATCCGCCGGTGAGAATCTTCTCGATCTCTTGCCCGAGGACGCGAACAGGCCCTACGACATGCTCGATATCATCGGGCGGGTGGTTGATGGCGGCGAGTTCTTGGAGGTGGGTAGGCTCTACGCGCCGAATATCCTCGTGGGTTTCGCCCGGTTCAATGGCTACTCTGTCGGGATCGTGGCGAACCAGCCTGCTCACCTCGCCGGCTGCCTCGATATCGATTCTTCTCGGAAGGCCGGCCGCTTCGTCAGGTTCTGTGATTCCTTCAACGTGCCGCTCGTGACCTTCGTCGACGTACCGGGATTCCTTCCGGGAACGGATCAAGAGCACGGAGGCATCATTACTCATGGCTCCAAGCTTCTGTATGCCTACTGCGAGGCGACGGTTCCCAAGATCACGGTGATAACTAGGAAGGCCTACGGAGGAGCGTACGACGTGATGTGCTCCAAGCATTCCGGGGGTGACATCAACCTGGCTTGGCCCAATGCAGAGCTGGCGGTGATGGGTGCCGAGGGAGCCACCAACATAATCTCCCGCAAGGAGATCAAGGCCGCGCCCGATCCAGACGCAAGGCGGGCACAGCTAGCCGACGAGTATCGTGAGAAGTTCGCGAACCCGTACATAGCAGCCGACCTCGGCTACATAGACGATGTGATAGAGCCCAATCGAACCAGGGCCTCCATTATCAGTGCCTTGGAGATGCTCGCCTCCAAGCGAGAGCAGCGGCCCCGTCGAAAGCACGGAAACATACCTCTTTAGGGTGTGGAGGCTGCGAGCTCTCGCTGCATAAGCTCCCTTTCAATCCGTGGCGATCATCGAGGACCTGCTTTTCGGGCTCGAGGTTTGTGCCGACGCCACGGGTCTCGTTAGGCGCGAACCTTGGCTCGTTGCCGCGTCTTTGATGAAGCAGGGACCGAAGAAGGCCGCTCGAGGGTCAGGGGCACGCGGGAGTACTGCCTGCGGCCTTGCAGGATCGTTCAGCTTCGTCGTGATGGACTTTCTTGCAGTTTCTCCGAGAGGGACGGCAGCAGCGTGACCTGCTTTTGAGTGGGCCTTGCGAACCAGTTGCTTGACGACGCCCAGGGCCGGTATAGTCTACCACTTTCCTGGACTATTGAATCAAGGGTGAGAATGCTCAAACTTTCGACGAAGGGACGCTATGGCGTTCGCGCGATGATAGAGCTCGCGTCGGCGGGAGGGGATGTCCCCGTCATGATGAGTGAGATCTCCATGAGTCAAGACCTCTCCCGAAAGTACCTCCATGCCCTTCTTACCGATTTGAAGAAGGCAGGTCTCGTCCTGAGCCGAAGGGGTGCTCGCGGTGGTTACCTCCTTGCCCGCCCGGCAGAAAAGATTCGTGTCAGCGAAATAGTCGTTGCCCTGGAAGGGGATCTTCGTTTGGTCGATTGTGTGGATGATGAGGGGCTCTGCAAAAGGAGCCAGCACTGCGCGGCTCGGGGTCTCTGGGTTCGTTTGA
>SKWY01000537.1 GCA_007128675.1 Deltaproteobacteria bacterium
CAAGTATCACGGCCTCGAGATCGTGGCCTCCTGCCTCCGCAAGCTTCTTGCCGCAAGATAGAGCCGACCAAGTAGCACGGTTGATGGCTCCACCGCGATGCTCCGCAACGATGAGTACGCTGGACATTTTCGTCTCTCCAATCGGTGTGAACGCGACTTGCTTTCAAGCGCGGCGGTAATCAGATTGCCTTCGCCTCCTCGGCAAGCTTCTTGATCAAGGTTGGCACGTCGGGGACCATCTCTCCGGCCTGTCTCATGGGAGGAGACAAGAAGCGCTTCGCCGTGATCTTCGGAGTGATGTCGACACCGAGTTCTTCCGGGGTCAAGTTCTGAAAAGGCTTCTTCTTGGCCTTCATGATCCCAGGCAAGGAAGCATAGCGAGGCAGGTTCAGACGAAGATCGGCGCTGACGAGCGCTGGTAGCTTCAGGCGAACATCCTCGAGGCCACCGTCGACCTCTCGCGTAACCTCCACAGTTTCACCGGAAATCACGAGGCCGGGCTTTCTGGCCTTCTCGTCCTCCGACTCGAGGTTGGCCCGCTTGGATGCCTGTGTCGCCTGTCCCCATCCCATGTACTGGGCGAACCGCTGGCCAGCCTGATTCTGATCGTCATCCACGGCCTGCTTGCCCATTATCACGAGATCAGGGCTCTCCTGCTCCACCAGCTTGACTAGGATTCGAGCAACGGCGTCGGGATCCAGAGTCTGGTCGGTCTTGACGAGAATGCCGCGATCGGCCCCCATGGCCAGAGCGGAGCGCACTTCGGTCGTGCTGGCCTCGGAACCGCAGGACACGATTACAACCTCTCCGCCATGAGCGTCACGAAGCCGAAGCCCCTCCTCGACCGCGATCTCGTCGAAGGGGTTGACCTTGTAGTTGATGCCTTCGGTGACAATCCCCGTTCCATCTGGTTTCACCTTGATCTTGGCTTCGGGATCCTCGACCCGCTTCACTGTTACCAAAATTTTCACGCGGCCCTCGCTTTCTTCTGAAGAATCAAAGATTTAAGCGCCATTGCCCTCATGGGCAGGCGCAAAGGGTAAAGCGCCCCGCCCTGGAGGTCAATACCTATTTGACGCATTGCGTCTACTCGAAGCCCCGCTAGAGCATCTCGACTCCACTTCCGGTGTACCGAGCCGATGAGCTGACGCTCCCCATTCAGGGCTACAAATAGACCCCTGCAGTTGGATGAGAGACGCTGGCGGTAGCAGAGACGCATTCCCCAAGATGGCTTTACGCCGGCTTCGGAAAGGCCGCCGCCTCGGCGCCCGTGCATGAGAAACAGGGGAAGAGGCTGGTGGCCACCCCGCCCCCAGCGGAGGCTCTTCCGGGGCCGGTCGTCGATCCGGACTGGATTGGCATTCGACAACTCCTTGACAAATGTCGCGCGTAAACCGGAGACTTCGCGAGATGGGGCGACCACGCCCCAAAGAACATTCGAGCTGCCGGCTCTCTGGCCTCAAGGCAGCACCACAAGTTGACTCTAGACAAATCGGAGCGTGTCCATGCGGCACAAAATCTTGGGTTCCCTCCTCGCCACCTTCATTCTTGCAATCGCCTTACCCATGCTCTCTGGCTGCCCGGACAAGGCCGAGGCAACCGTTCAACTGGAGATCGAGGCCGCATCTCGAACGGTCGTGGCAAACGGCGAGAACACCGTCATGATCATCGTCAACGCGACCGAAGACGACTCACCGGCAAGGGGAACAGTTACCCTCACCACCACTCGCGGAACCTTCGAAGGCGGCAGCAACACGCTTCAGGAACTACTGTTCGGCGGGGTAGCCGAGGCTTTCCTCGTGACCTGCGACAGCAGAAGAGAGGAAAGATGCGCGGGAGTAGTGCAGGTGCGAGTAGACATGGGCGTGAGCCACGCCACCACCTCGATCACCTTCGAAGCGACGACCGAGTGCGATCCCGAACTCTTGCCCGTAGACTCCTGCGAGCACGTGGAGACTTGCCAGGGACTGGAATGCGGCCCTCATGGCCTGATATGCGACGAAGATGGCGAGTGCTCCTGCCCTGGCGGAGTTGCGAACGAGGCCCAAGCAGAGGTTGGTGAAGGCGCCTTCGCGTGCGGAGACGGCATCGATCACGACTGTGACGGCCTCACCGACTGCGAGGATCCCGACTGTGAGGGGCAACCCTGTGATCTCTTCGGCATGATATGCGTCGAGGGCCAATGTGTTTGTCCCCATGGCTTCGCCAGCGAAGCACATGCTCAAAGCGCTCTGGATGCCCAAGAAGGCCTAGAGGAGCATGAGCGCTATGCATGCGGAGATGGCATCGACTGGGATTGCGATGGTCTAGTAGATTGCCTGGACCCCGACTGCAACCAGATGCCCTGCGCCGATTTCGGACATATCTGCCGCGACGGTGCCTGCGTTTGCCCCAGCGGCCTTACGAACGAATCGGAGGCCAGGGTCGAGTCGGGCACGTTCGCCTGCGGAGACGGCATCGATCATGACTGCGATGGCCTCACCGACTGCGATGATCCGGACTGCGAGGAGGAGCCCTGCGCGATTCACGGGATGGTCTGTCGAGGGGGAGAATGCGTGTGCTCACACGGGTTCGACAACGAGGCCGATGCCCAGGATGATCTCGATGAACGAGACGATCTAGAGGGGCGCGCTCGCTACGCGTGTGGAGACGGCATCGATTGGGACTGTGATGGGCTCATCGACTGTCAGGACTCCGACTGCGACGGGCTGCCTTGCCAGGACTTCGGCCGGATCTGTGTTGGAGGCTCCTGCGTATGCCCAAGCGGGGTGCTCAACGAGTCGTTGGCTCCCGTTTCTCCTGGCGTCTATGCTTGCGGAGATGGCTTCGACTGGGATTGCGACGGCCTTATCGACTGCGCCGATCCCGACTGTGATACGCAGCCCTGCGCCGATGGGCATATCTGCCAGCTCGATATAGCAGAGTGCGTCCCAGACCTCGATCAGGCCCAGATTACCTTCTGGCACGAGAGCCATAATCAGGTTCTCGCAAGCAACGACACGGACGTTCCGCTAGTAGTGGAACTGCGGGCTGGAGATGCCCTGCTAAGCGATCGAAGCGTCACTTTCCACGTTCACGGAGGCATGCTGCGCGCAAACGGCGCCAGCACGTTCACAACCACGACAAACGCCCTTGGCCGCGCCACGGTCATCTGGGCCCCTGGAGCAACCCCCGCCCGTAACCTACGCGCCACGGTAACGCTGGATGAGACTGGAGCGAGCAAATGGGTCGAGATTCAGGTCATCGGCCTCTCCTCGATATCGCTGCAGAACCAGCACTACACCACCATGGGCGTCAAGCATTCTGATTATCAAGAAGAGAACCTCATCACCTTCACGCTGCGTGGGACCGACGGCGTGGATGGGAACCTCGAGATTCCCGACGGAGTCCCCGTTACGTTCAGCTTGAGCATAAGCGAGGGTGAGGGTGGCGTGGAGCTTACTCGAAGAGACACCACATCCGTGGGTGGGCTGGTCTCCACGACGGTCATCTCGGGCACGGTGGCGACGGTCTTCACCGTGCAGGCTAGAGCCAGCCTCGGCGAGGAGGAGGACTCCGCTTACTCCCAATCCATAGCGGTCGTTGGCGCCAAGCCGAGCCAGAGGGGCATGACGCTGACCTGCCACGATATCGGCGCCCCGGACGAGGTGCGCCGCAACATCGGCCTTTACACCGACCATGACGGCAACACCTCCCAGGCAAACATAAGCATCGAGTGTACCGTGACCCTTCTCGACCGCTTCGGCAACCGCATCGGGATACCGACGGAGGTCAATTTCACATCAGAGGCGGGCAACATAGATGGCCCGGTCACGACCAACGCTCAAGGAGAGGCGACGACGATTTTCAATACTATTGGACCTCTACCGCGGCGGGTGTCGCCGATGGACGGGGAGCCCTCCGTCACCGAGGATGGTGAGGAGAGAAATCCTCGTGACGGGTTCATCGCGATCATGGCCTACACCTCGGGTGAAGAGGCCTTCGTGGACTTGAATGGGAACGGCGTGTGGGATGATGGCGAGCCATTCATCACTCTAGGCGAGCCCTTCCTCGACACCAATGACAGCGGCGTAAGAGATCCCGGCGAATACTTCGTTCCCTACGGAGAGGACGAGGACAATGGAGGCGAGGGCGGCTATCAAGGCCCCGTCAGACAGACGTGGTCCGGCAACACGCTCATCTGGACCGAGACCCGCCTCCTCGCCACGGGACATGTGGTCGAATCGACCGGAGACGAAGATGTGGACGCGCGTCTTGGGTTCACCCCTCATAGCGACGTCCACGTCCCCTGGGGTGGCTACACCGACGTCGAGCTACTGCTCGTCGACGAGAACCTGAACCCACCTCCGGCGAACACGACGACTACCGTTTCCATCACTCACCCGACCTCCAACCCACCTGTCACCATCGCCTTTGATACCGATGGCAACACCTTCACCTACCCCGGCTCCTCCGGATGGGGCTCTGGAGCGGGGAGTCATATCCGGTGGCGTCGAGAGACAGTCTGCGCCGACGACACGACGCAGGTCTGCAACGGCTGCACCTGCGGCATCTGCAACAACCAACGCTGCACAATACGCAGCCGCGTCGGTCCCTTCGATCCGGACCGTATAGGACACTTACAAACGGTACGACTTTCGCGAACGACCCAATCAGAAGGCCGAGATTTCGAGTTTCGAGCCTCTTACGGTGGCATCGTCCCAGCGCAGGCCTTTTACGGCAGCGGGACCTCGGAGTCCCAGCCAGAGAATTGATCCGAGGCCGGGCTTCGAACCGACCTCGAAAGCGGAAGAGCCAAGACACGTCCCTTCTCGCCGGTTACCGGTGCGGGGAGAGGGGGCGTGGCCTCGATTACTCCCCGGTGCTCTTGCCGCCGCTCACCGGTGCGGGGAGAGGGGGCGTGGCCTCGTTTACTCCCCGGTGCTCTTGCCGCCGCTCACCGGTGCGGGGAGAGGGGCTTGCTCCTAGGCCTCTAGGCCGGCGGGGCCAATCCTTCGCCCGGCTGGCTAGTCGGGCATGGCTGGCTGATGTGTTCTTGGAGGCGCTATACGAGCCCCCTGCTGTCCAACGAGCGCCTCTTGCCCCACAAGAAGCCACGTGCGAAGCGCTGCCGTCCCCCCCCCACAGGGTTCGTCGATAAGGCGAGTGCCGGCTTCTCGCCCTTTGTCCCCAACGCTACGCCGCGAGCAAGAGAAAAGAGGTGCGGGTGCAATCAGGGAGCCAACCTCCTACTGGCCAAGGCTCTTCTCATAGTCCGCGAGGAACTTCTCGAGCCCAATATCGGTCAAGGGATGGTTGGCTAGCTGCGCTATGACCTTGAAAGGAATCGTCGACACGTGGGCGCCAAGACGAGCGGCTTCCAGCACGTGAACCGGATGACGCACGCTTGCTACTAGAACCTCCGTATCGAAGTCATAGTTCTCGAAGATGGTCACGATATCGGAAATGAGCCCCATTCCATCGGTGGAGATGTCGTCCAGACGGCCCACGAAGGGTGAGACGTAGGTCGCCCCCGCCTTAGCCGCGAGCAGAGCCTGCAACGGATGGAAGCATAGGGTCACGTTGACCTTGATGCCGTCCGAGCTCAAGGCTTTTGTCGCCTTGAGACCGTCGACGGTCAATGGAGCCTTCACGACCACATTGTCGGCGATCTTCGCAATCTTGTTGCCCTCCTCGATGAGCGCCTTGGCCTCGGTGCTCACGCATTCCGCAGATACTGGCCCCGGTACAATCGAACATATCTCCTTGATTACCTCCTCAAAGGGCCTGCCCGTCTTGGCAATGAGACTCGGATTGGTCGTAACCCCATCCAACAG
>SKWY01000383.1 GCA_007128675.1 Deltaproteobacteria bacterium
CCTCGGCCCTAATAGACGCCGGGTATGATGGCTCGTTCAACGGAGAGGCCTACTCGTCTGTCTTTTTCCAGAACGCCAATCATTCCGTGAGGGTGACCGACGACTTCATGCAGGCGGTCGTGACCGACGCGCCTTGGACCACACATGCGGTTCGTGATGGCAAATCGGTCGAGACGCAGCCGGCCAAGGAGATCATGCGCAAGATGGCCGAAGCCGCCCATCTATGCGGCGATCCAGGAATCCAGTTCGACACGACCATCAACCGTTGGCACACCTGCAAGGCCAGCGCCCCAATCAACGCGTCGAACCCTTGCTCGGAGTACATGTTCATCGATGACACGGCCTGCAATCTGGCTTCGTTGAATCTGATGAAGCTTCGTCGCGAGGACGGTGAGCTTGACGTGGAGGCTTTCTGCAAGGCTGTGAAGCTGACGATAACGGCGCAGGAGATCCTAGTTTCCAATGCATCCTATCCCACGCAGGCGATAGGAAAGAACAGCGAGATCTTTCGTCCGTTGGGTCTTGGGTATGCGAACCTCGGAGCACTTCTCATGTCCAAGGGCTTGCCCTACGACTCTGTAGAGGGCCGCGCCTATGCCGCCGGAGTCACTGCCCTGATGACGGGTGGGGCCTATGCCCAGAGTGTCGAGCTTGCTAGAGCCAAGGGCCCCTTCGAGGCATTTGCCGAGAACCGGGAGTCGATGATGGGCGTAATGGGCCTGCACAGGGCTCACATAGAAATGATCGAGGGGAAGGAAGGCATTCCCCAGGACATGTTGAATGCCGCCCGAGATGCGTGGAACCACGTTGTCGAGGAAGGTGGCCGAGTGGGAATCCGAAATGCCCAGACTACTGTCCTCGCACCGACGGGAACCATCGGCTTCATGATGGATTGTGATACCACGGGCATCGAGCCGGATATCTCGCTGGTCAAGTACAAGAAGCTCGTTGGTGGTGGAGTCCTCAAGTACGTGAACCGAACAGTTCCAGAGGCACTGGACCGGCTTGGATACTCCGGCGAGAAGGTAGCCGAGATTTGCGAGTGGCTAGATCACAAGGGCACGATAGAGGGTGCGCCGGGTCTTTCTCCGGATCATTTGCCCATCTTCGACTGCGCATTTGCTCCTTCCGATGGAAAGCGAAGCATCCAGTGGAGAGGCCACATCCAAATGATGTCCGCCACTCAACCATTCCTGTCGGGCGCTATCAGCAAGACAGTGAATATGCCTTCCACCGCAACCGTGGAAGATATCGAGAAGGCATATCTAGATGCCTGGCGAAAGGGCCTAAAGGCGATAGCCATCTACCGCGATGGTTGCAAGAGAACTCAGCCGCTCAACGCCGGAAAAGCCAAGACCGAGTCGAAGGAGCCCGCTTCAAGTGGGGCTTTGGGCACTGAGGTTCAGCGGGTTTTCAGTCAGCGTCGGCGCCTTCCGGACGAGCGTCAAGCCATAACTCATAAGTTCTCCATTGGTGGGCATGAGGGTTACATAACCGTTGGCCTATACGAGGAAGGAACGCCCGGAGAGATCTTCATCACGATGTCGAAGGAGGGCTCGACGATAAGCGGTCTGATGGACGCCTTTGCCACATCAATCAGCATGGCGTTCCAGTATGGAGTTCCGCTTCAGGTCTTGGTCGACAAGTTCAGTCACACGCGCTTCGAGCCCGCCGGCTTCACCGGTCATCCGGAGATTCCCTTTGCCAAGTCGGTCACCGATTATCTCTTTCGGTGGCTGGCTCTGCGCTTCCTTCCACGTGAAGACGCCCTGGCGGCTGGTGCCGCGCCCAGTGGAGAACGAGACGGCCCCGAACAAGAGATGCGTGATCGTTCTTCCGAGCATGGAGGTGGGTACGCGCTGGAGGGATCCGTGGGAGTTTCCTCTGGCGCCGATGGCTTGTCGTTGGTCTCGGAAGGCTCTACGACAGGGCATTTGGGGACCAATGGTTCACACGCAAGCGGCGGCTCGAATCATGAGTGGTCGAATGGTGGTGGAGTCGAGAGCCTGCTCGATACGGTCTTGAACCAGGCCGATGCTCCACCATGCCACACCTGTGGTTCAATCATGGTTCGCAACGGCGCTTGTTACAAATGCGTGAACTGCGGCTCTACGTCGGGCTGTAGCTAGGGAGAGCAATAGTATGCTGCACACTGTCCAGGCCACTGTCGATGTTGCGCAGAGAGCCCTTGCCGAGGTTCACGATCTCTCCGTGATTCGAGACAAAAAGCATCGTGCTCTCGTCTCCGAGGCCCGGGACGAGCTAATTCGTGGAGACGAAAAGCAGGCACTCTCTTTTTGTCTAGATGCGCTAAGGATCCAGTGCTCCTATGAAGCTCTGTCCCTTGCCGGGACCCTTTGCGCCATACTCGGGGATCTGGAAAGAAGCGTCGGGTACACCCGAAAGGCAATAGAGATCTCCCCGGATCGCGCGGATGCCTATTACGATCTCGCCACCACCCTCTTCGATATGGGGGAGCCGGCCGAGGCCCTGCCCCTGTTGGAGAGGGGAGTCGAGCTTCTCGGCAGCCGAGACGATGACCTCGTGGACTTTCTCTGGAGTGCCTTGATAGAGACTCTGTCGGAGCTAGGCTTCCTGGAAGAGGCACGGGAAGCTTTGAAAGAGGCTAGAACAAAGACGGACGATCCATTGGGCTTGATCGAGGCGGCCGAGGAGATTCTCGAGACCCGCTGCGAGAAGCCATCGCTCAGAGTGCTTTAGCAAGGCGCCTGGAAGGAGCTGGTGCGCTCCTCGACCAATCCCTCTTTCTGGGTCGGCCCCCCATGGGTGCATCCAGCACGGACGAGTAACCCCATTGACCGGGGGGCTAGCGTGGGGCAGTGAAGTTAGGCGCATGTTGCTACTGCTCTCAAAGCAAAGCCTGCTCTTCGAAGAGAGAGATGTCTTGACCATTCCCTGGACAAAGTTAGGTTCCAACTGGGAGGATGGCATGACGGCGAGTAGGAGCTGGAGCTTTTCAGGCATGGAGACCACGCCCCTGTCTCGTACCGAGGCTTCACATTTCTCGGTGCTCGACAGGGCATCAATAGTAGACAGAAGCTGGGAGTCTTGCCGCGATCAGCGGCGGGGCGGCCTGTCACAGTTGGGGCAAGGGATGCCTCTCGCTTACGCGAAACGAGGTGTTTGCTGCTCGAGAAAAGGAAAAGGGTGTGAAGCATAATCAATGTGGCCGCGTTTGGCGTCGACTGCTCGTAGCGGCGATGGCTCTTGTCTTCAGTGGGGAGGCGGTTGCACAGGTCTTTGTCTATCCGAGGCGTCCGCACAAGAGTCAGGTGCGCTACTTCGAGTTCGATTGGCGTCACATCGACATAATGGTGGGCCCCGAGGCCGGCCCCGAGTCTCGAGACCTAGGGCCCAGAGCTCCCTACGACCAGCTGCGGTTCTTGCCCGGACTGGATGATGGCGTTTTGCCGGCCGGACAGTCCGAGACGAAGATGCAAAGAGGGTTCTCTTCCACTCAGGGAATATGGGCAAGACTCGGCTCTCATCCCGGAAGGAGCGGGCGAAAGAGCAACTCTAGCTTTGAGATAGACGGATCTCGACTCTTCACTGATCGATCTTCCCCCGTCCTGTCTCGAGGCGACATGGCTGATGACGAGGAAGACGAGGAGGCGCCCGCCTCGGTCGCCGAGACCGGCGCCGATGCGGCTGGTGCCGATCCCGGCGCGCCTAGCGACATAACCGCGCCGCACTCGCCCCCTGGAGCCACCGATCCCGTCCCTCCTCCGGTCATTGGTGTCGAGCCAGATCTCATCGAAGAGGAGGATCTCCCCCGTAACGTAGGTGGCGTGCGCCTGTTCTTCTACGAGGACGCAAGAGAGATAGCAGAGACGGCGGCGGCAACCATTCGGTCACAGTATCTCTACCTGATAGAGGAGTTTGATTACGTACCACATCGAACCTTCCCCTATATCCTCTATAGCTCCTATCAGGAGTTCTTGCAGACCAATCTATTCCCCTTGCAGGAAGGGGTTCTCGGTGTAACCAGCCCCCGTGACCTAAAGCTATCCCTACCTTATTTCGGTGATCACCGATTATTCTCGGAGGTCAGTCTCCACGAGCTGGTACACCAGTTTACGATTCAAAAGGCGCGAACCTTCGCCGAGCGGGCGGGAGTGTGGGGCGATCCTCTGGAGGCCATGCCTCTTTGGTTCATCGAGGGAATCGCGGAGTTCTATGCGAAAGGTGGGCTCGATCACGAAACCGAGATGCTGGTCCGCGACATTGTGGTGAACCCCGACTTCATGCGGGGCTATGTGATGCTGGACTTCCATGATGATCGCCCATGGAGCGCTCTATGGACTTATAAGGTGGGCCAGGCTAGAGCGACCTTTTTGGAAGAGACGTATGGAGAAGGTACGCTCCAGCTCATAATAGAGAAATCGCCATTGTTGATAGGCGAGGTAGACGAAGAGCCGCAGGCACGCGGTTTTCCCGCTCTCCTCGAGCGACTGACCGGAGATGCTCCCGAGACGATGTCCCGGCGCTTCGAGGACTGGATCAAGCGCCGATCCTTCGAGATATATCTATCCGCGGAGCAAGCGGCCGATCAGGTCGAGCCCCTCAACGGGGTTCGTGGGCGAGCCAACGCCCTGGCTGCTTCTCCCGATGGGAATCTCTTGGTCTACAGAAGCCTCGACTTCGAGACTGGTCGAACGCGGCTGTACCTCGTGGACAGAAGGGATCCTGCATCCTCCACTAGACTTGCCGGTGATGCGCTTCCGGGGTTCGAGTCGCTTCACCCCATACAGGTGCGCAACTTCGATCTTCTGAACGACAAGGTCGTGTTCGTGGCACAGGCCGATGGTCGAGATTTGATCTATGTACAAGAAATCGAGCGTAGCGAAAGACTACTCGAAGCTACCAACTCTTCCCCTGCCCCAAGACGGCCACCCACCGCGACCGCGGCAAGAACGGCGCCGGGCGAGCCGGTGCCGGCGATAACGGAGGCCGATGAACCTGAGGCGGACGTTTCGGAGGAATCCTGGGATGTGCGAATCAGCACGGGCAGCAGAGAGGCCTTCGACTTGCTCGATCACGGGATAAGGGCCATCTTTTCTCCCGCTTTCGAGCCAGGGGGGGGACGCGTTGCATTTGTGGGGCTTGACTCGGAGGGAGTGAAAAACGTCTATGTCCTAAAACTCCATGAGGAGGGCGGCGGCCACGAAGTGCGCAAGTTGACGGATGATCGCTTTGCTCAAAGACAGGTGAGCTGGGGTCAATCTTCTATCATTTTCACTTCCGATGCTACCGAGCAAGGGCACTACAACATCTTCCAGGTAAGTCCAGAGGGAGCTGATATCGAAAGATTGACCTTCGAGGATCGCGATCACTTCGATCCTCGTGCCTTGAGCGACGGTCGAATCTACTTCTCGGCGTACAGCAACGGTCGAGCTGACATTCATGAAATTACGGATGGCGAGGTGATTCGGCGCACCGATGTCGAGACAGGCCTCTTCGATGTGGCCCCGGGACCAGATGGTGGAGTGTGGGCGCTCTTTCACAGAGGCGGCCAGAGGCGCCCGGCTTTCATAGCCCAGCGACAGCTTATGGCGGTCGAGGCAACCAGGCAGCCGAGTCCCGGTCCCGTGAGGGCCTTGCCGGGCGTTCGCCTCCTGGACGACGAGGAGTATCGAGCCCTTTCACCGGCCAACTGGGAGCTGGGCAATCTCTTCGGCTTTTTTGGAGCCGGAGCTGGAGGGCTGTTCGGACAGGTGCTCGCTACCGGCAGCGACAGGCTCCGTGACCATGTAATGGTGCTCAATCTGCACGTCTTTGGATCCTTCGAGCTGAC
>SKWY01000202.1 GCA_007128675.1 Deltaproteobacteria bacterium
ACGCGGAGAGCTACAGCGTCACGAGCGTCTCCGGTGTCGATTATCACTGGACGGTTCCAAGCGACTGGAACATCGATGGCGGTCAAGGCTCATCGGTTATCACCGTCACGGTCGGCTCCGCTTCTGGTGATATCACCGTCACTTTGAGCAACGACTGCGGCAGCGGCTCTCCTCGAGACCTTTCTGTCGTGCCCGTAGTCCTGCCGGAGCAGCCCGGCCCCATTCAGGGTGAGACAAGCCCCTGCGAGGGCGACGCGGAGAGCTACAGCGTCACGGGCGTCTCCGGTGTCGACTATCACTGGACGGTTCCAAGCGACTGGAACATCGATAGCGGTCAAGGCTCATCGGCTATCACCGTCACGGTCGGCTCCGCTTCTGGTGATATTACCGTCACTCCGAGCAGCGACTGCGGCATGGGCTTCGCTCGTATACAAACCGTGACGGTGACGAACTCCCTTCCGGATTACCCAAGCGAGATCACGGGGGAGGAGACTACGTGCGAGGGAAGCACGCACGACTACAGCGTAGCCGACGATCCCGATGTCACCTTCATGTGGTCCGTGCCAAGCGATTGGACAATCCACACCGGCCAGGGGACGAACGCCGTCTCGGTGACCGTGGGCTCTTCGGGCACCATTAGCGTTCAGCCCCACAACTCATGCGGTGCTGGGCCCGGCCAGAGCCTCACCGTCACGGCGCCTAGCATGGTACCGGCGCAGCCGAGCGCAATTACCGGGGTGGATGCTCCGTGCACAAACGGCTCACGCCTGTACAGCGTCATGGGGGTCTCTGGCGTCGAGTATGAATGGTCTGTCCCCAGCGGTTGGACCATCAACACCGGCCAGGGCACCGATGCCATCTCGGTAACAGTCGGCTCCTCATCCGGGGACATATCGGTCACCCCCTCCAACCCCTGCGGCACGGGCCAATCTCGCACCCAGAGTGTTGCTCCCGTAAGCTCGGTGCCTTCTCAGCCAAGTTTCATCCAGGGAGACGATTGCCCTTGTTATGGGGCCATTGAGAGCTACAGCGTCAGTTTCGTCAGCGGGGTCCATTTCTTCTGGGAGTTCCCGGATCCAAGCTGGCAGATAGTGATTGGCCAGGGGCACGCATGGATAGACGTCGAGGTCGGATCGAGCGGCGGCCAGATAACCGTCACGCCTTCGAACGACTGCGGTCAAGGCGACAGTAGGTATTTCAACGTCGGGTGTGCTCCCATGCCTTGTGACGAGATTCCCGAATAGAACTTCTCTTCGGGAGCGCTTCTTCGAACGCTCCACGGGGCCTGTCCTTGCCGAATCACTAGGCCGGACTAGCGAGGAGGTGACCTGGGGCCCACTTCTGGGTAAGGATACTGCGGGAGACGGGAGTCGTGATGCTCGCGTCGAGACAGGATTTTTGAGGGAGAGCCAACATGGCCAAACACCGTATCGGGGAGCATCCCATCCTGGAGGTGCGCGATGTACCCAAGGTAAGCTTTTTCTGGGGGGATCAGAGGCTCGAGGCGCGCCGGGGAGAAGTGATAGCGTCGGCCCTGCTCGCCAATGGCGTACGCATCTTCGGTCATCACGACAAGGACCATGCGCCGATGGGCATCTTCTGCGCCAACGGCCAGTGCGCACAGTGTTCGGTCATAGCCGACGGGGTGCCGGTCAAGAGCTGCATGGTGCAGGTGAAGGAAGGGATGCGCGTGCACCCCTTGGCTGGTCGAGCGGCTCTGCCGGAGGCCGAGACTGGGGATTCCGGGCTTTTTCGGGATATCGAGCTACTCGAGACCGAGTGTCTTATCATCGGGGGTGGTCCCGCGGGACTCGCGGCGGCCATCGAGCTTGGACGAGCTGGCGTGAACGTCATGCTCGTGGACGACAAGCACGCTCTTGGTGGAAAGCTAGTCTTGCAGACACACAAGTTCTTTGGCTCCATCGACGCCTGCTACGCCGGTACTCGAGGCATGGATATCGGCCAAAAGCTCGAGGAGGAGGTGCGCTCATTCGACAACATACGGGTCTGGACGGAGACCACGGCGGTAGGAATCTACTCGGACCGGAAGGTCGGACTGGTTCGGGCCGGGCGCTACTTCCTTGTTCAGCCTCACGCCCTTCTCGTTGCCACCGGAGCCCGGGAGCGCTCCCTCGTCTTCAAGGGGAACAGTCTGCCCGGCGTCTACGGCGCAGGAGCTTTCCAGACTCTCGTGAACCGAGATCTGGTACGCCCTACCGAACGGCTCTTCGTGGTGGGTGGTGGCAACGTCGGCCTCATCGCCGCCTACCATGCGCTCCAGGCCGGAATCGAGGTAGTGGGTCTATGCGAGGCCTTGCCCGAGTGCGGCGGATACAAGGTCCACAAGGACAAGCTGGTGCGCATGGGGGTGCCCATATACACCTCCCATACGATCGTCTCGGCCAACGGTAGAGACGAGGTCGAGAGCGTCACGATCGCGGCAATCGACGACAAATGGCAGACGGTTTCGGGCAGTGAGCGCACTTTCGAGTGTGACACAGTCCTGATAGCGGTTGGGCTCGAGCCAGTAGACGAGTTCCTCAAGAAGGCGCAGGACTACGGCCTCCCGGTGTTTGCGGCCGGCGACGCAGAGGAGATCGCCGAGGCCTCCGCCGCCATGTTCACGGGTCGAATTCGCGGCGTCGAGATTGCGCAAATGCTGGGACGCGACGTAGGCGAGGTGCCGGCCGAGTGGCGGCGCACCGCCGAGATCCTCAAGGCGCGGCCGGGCGCGGTGATCACTGAAGAGATCCCGGAAGAGAAAGAAGGGGTCTACCCCGTCTTCCACTGCTCGCAAGAGATACCCTGTAACCCTTGCACCAGCGTCTGTGCCAAAGGCTCTGTTCGCATCGAGGGCGACGACATCCTGGGATTGCCCACCTTGGAAGGCGATTGCAGCGGCTGCGAGAAGTGTGTGTCCATATGCCCCGGTCTCGCGGTGACTCTCGTCGACTGGCGGGGTTCGAACGACGCGACTGCGCTCGTGACGATCCCATTCGAGTTCACATCCAGCTCGATTGAAGTAGGAGACGAGGTCAACGTGCTCGATACCCTGGGCGTCGATCTCGGAGTCGTGAAGGTCGAGCGTGTGCGGGCGCCACGGCATGCGGATCGTTCGCTCCTAGTGAAGGTTCGGGCTCCAGCCGAGGTAGCGAGCCTGATCGCGGGCATTCGCGTGCAGCCGGCGGAAAAGAGCGAGCCCATGCCGCATGCCATTCAGCGAATACCGGATGACCAGATTGTGTGTCGCTGCGAACGTGTCAGTGCCAAGGAGGTTCGAGAGCTCATCCGTCGCGGGGCACGCGACATGAACGAGATCAAGGCGGCGACGAGAGCAGGCATGGGGGCTTGCGGCGGCAAGACATGCCCCAGTCTCGTGAGGCGCCTCTTCCGTGAGGAGGGAGTGCCTGCCTCGGCGATTACGGAGCTTACGCGGCGGCCCCTTTTTGTCGAGGTGCCTCTCGGCGCGTTCGCTGGTGTCGCAGAGGAGGATCAAGACTCGGACGAGACACCACGGGCCAAGCCGAGCGTCTTCGAGGGAGGCCTGTAATGCAACTGAACATCCGAGGTTCTCGATGATGAGCACCGTCTACGACGTCGTTGTCGTCGGCGCCGGCAGTGTAGGCCTTCCGACGGCATTGTGCCTGGCCGAGAAGGGACGAAAGGTTCTTTGCATCGATCAGTTCCCAAGCCCCGGCCAGGGATCGAACAAGGCCGCGATCGGCGGTATTAGGGCGACCCACTCGAGCCGCGCGAAGATTCGGCTGTGCCTTGACTCCATTCGAGTCTTCTCCAGCTGGAAGGAGCGGCATGGCGACGATATCGAGTGGCATCAGTCCGGCTATGTCTTTGTGGCTTATCGCAATGAGGAAGAGCGTATTCTCAAGGATCTCTTGAAGGTTCAAAAGGGTCTCGGCCTCAACATCGATTGGCATGACAAGGAGAGCTTGCTCGAGATCACGCCTGGACTAAGCAAGGACGGCCTGCGCGGCGGAACCTATTCGCCCGAGGATGGCGCGGCATCGCCGATGCTCTCGAATCTGGCTTTCTACAAGCGCGCAAAGATGCTCGGTGTGCAGTTCAGGCTCAAGGAGCGAGTAACCGCGATTATTCGGCGCAAGGGCAGGGTGGTTGGCGTGCGCACCGACAAGGGTGGATATGCGACGGGAACGGTGGTGAACGCCGCAGGTCCTTGGGCGCGTCAGCTCGCGGCGGCGGGGGGGCTCGATGTTCCAGTGCGGCCGGACTGCCATGAGGCGGGGGTTACAGAGCCGGCGGCGTCCTTTCTTCAGCCCATGATAGTCGACCTGCGGCCCGAGCCGGGTTCACGCAACTACTACTTCCATCAGCACGCTGCTGCTGGGCAAGTACTGTTCTGCATATCACCGGAGCCTCAGATTCTGGGTACCGACAGACGGGAGACATCGAGTTTCTTGCCCATGGTGGCGAGGCGAATGGTGGGGCTCATGCCAAAGCTCGCCAACCTGAAGGTGCGTCGTACCTGGAGAGGGATGTACCCGATGACGCCTGACGGTGCGCCGATTCTCGGGGCGTCAGAGAAGCTCGAGGGCTACATCGACGCGGTCGGCATGTGTGGTCAGGGCTATATGCTCGGCCCGGGCGTTGGAGGATTGGTGGCGCGGCTCGTGACAGGAGAGTTGTCCGATGATGATGAACGCTCCTTGAATGAGCTCGGGCCAACCCGAGATTTCGGCTGGGTGGAGGCGCTGAAGTAGGGGGTTGGACTTGAACGGCAAGAAGCTTAGAATCACGCTTCGTTCCACACTCGAGAGTTACAGGTCATGAATACGGCATCTATTCTGCTTGGGCCCATGCGCGTACCGTTTCTTCTACTTACGCCGGTTTGCGTATTGCTAGGAGCGGCCGTCGCCTTCCATGCGGAAGGCAGCCTGCGAGTCGACTGGCTCATTGCTGCGCTCGCGGGCGGACTTTTCGCGCACATCAGCGTTAACGCCCTGAACGAGTACGACGACTTCAAGACTGGTCTAGACAACAATACGAGGCCCACGCCCTTCTCCGGAGGCAGTAAGACCCTCCCCGCCAACCCAGAGAGAGCGTCCTGGGCTGCGATCACTGGCCTATCCGCTCTAGCGCTCACCGTTTTGGTGGGTGCGTACTTCGTGTCGGTCAGGGGCGCCGGACTGCTCCTGGTCGGCGTTCCTGGCGTTCTTGCCGTCGTCCTCTATACCCGCTGGCTCACTAGAGATCCGATTTTGTGTCTTCTCGCACCAGGCATCGGATTCGGTTCCTGCATGGTGATGGGCGTCTACTTCGTTCTTACTGGAACCTTCGGCGCGGCCGCCCTTTTCGCTTCTCTGGCCCCCTTCTTCCTCGTCAGCAACTTGCTGCTCATAAACCAGTTCCCCGATATCGAGCCGGATGCCGACGTCGGCAGGCGGCACCTGATGATCGTGCATGGAAGACGCACGGGAGTCGTGATCTACGGCGTTTTTCTTGCGGGCACCTACCTCTCGATTGTCATTGCGTGGATGGCGGGCTTTTTCCCCCCCTTGGCCCTGGCCGCTCTCTTCACCGCGCCTCTGGCGGCCCACACAGCCTTGGGAGTGGCAAGGCACCAAGACTCGGCCACGGAGGAGCTAGTGCCGTACATGGGCAAGAACGTAATCATCACGCTCGCAACGCCGGCGCTCCTCGCCGCCGGCCTCTTCGCTGGCCGCCTCTTACTCTGAAGAGGGCTCCTTCCAATTCGCTGCAGCTCGAGGCACGAGGACAAGAGTCGTCGGTACCACCGAGCCGCGGTGAGCTGTTC
>SKWY01000286.1 GCA_007128675.1 Deltaproteobacteria bacterium
CGATCGACTATGGCCGTGAGATCTCGGTGAACCTCGCAGTCCTCGTTTTCCAGCGAAGGTACAGCGAGCTCTCCTTCCCGTACATCGGAAGCAACCGGGATGGGCTTCCTGCAAGATATCAGCTCGTAGAGAAGTGCTCCCGCTCCGTAAATATCGGTGCTCGGACAAGAGGCAGTGTCCCCCAGATGCTCCGAGGGCATGTGTGAAGGCCGACTGACTTGCTCGTCTCCACCTCTTGCCGCCTGAAGAGCAATGCCCATTCCAAAATCGACGACCTTCACCTGTCCATCGAAAGACACCATGACGTTATTCGGTGTCAGATCTCCATGCACGATCCCAAGGGGCCGGCCTCTATCATCAAGACAGCCATGCGCGTAATCGAGAGCGCGACAAACTTCTTTGACCACATAGACCGCAAGAGGCACCGGAAGGCGCCTGCCCTGCCCCATGAGTCGCTGCTGAAGACTCGATAGGCTCACGCCATCAATCAGCTCCACCCCAAGAAGAATCTCGCCCTCCTCGCGTATAAGGTCGAGAGTTTGAGCGATGTTGCCATGCTGCAGGGCCATGGCAAGCCTTGCCTGCCTCGCCAAGACCTGAACAAAGCCTCGATCTCGAGCCAGTGGCGACAAGAGGATCTTGACGCACAGCGTCTTCGAGACACCGGCGGCACCGAGAACACGGGCCTCGAAGACCTCTGTTATACGGCCGCCACCTAGCCGACGTACCAGTCGGTACCTGCCTAACGTGCGCTCCTGGAACCCCATGCGCGTAAGATCATATCGCGACCAAGCTCGTCACGGCCAAGAAATCCCCACCATCGTCAAGGCGGCTACTCGCCTGCGACATCACCAGCCGCGCCTCGTGGACGAATAGGGCGGCGTCCATGCCGCGCCACAAAACAGGTGTCGCCAAGACCTCTATCCGAGGGCCTGGGTCTGTTTCCATTAAGAAAAAGACTTGTCCGGAGTTGCGGGCAAGGAGTTTGGGCTCAAGCGGGCGATAAGAAATTCAGCCGCTCGAGGATCTCCTTGTTCGATCGAGGCCCAAGACCACGCCCTCTATTGCAAGAAGACGCAGCTTCGTCTCGAGGCCCCCTCTCCCCGTCCACCCTCCGGGCTTGTTTCCGGCGGCAATGACCCGATGCGCCGGTATGAGAAGAGCAATTGGGCATCGTCGAAGAGAGCTTCCCGCTGCACGTGCCGCCCCAGGGTGGCCAGCTTCCTCCGCGAGCTCGCCGTAGCTGATCGTGAGTCCCGGTGGAACCTCCCGTGTCGCCTGCCAGACATCCAGATCGAACCTCGAGGCCTCTTTCGACAAAGCCAACGGCACGTCCAAGAAATCGTCTAGCACGCCCTCGAGGTGCAATGAGACTCGCTCGGTGAGTCGTCTCACCCAGCCAGGCATCAGACGGGCAGCAACTAGAGGGACCCTCGTCTCCGATGCTCGCGCCTCTGACCCAAGAACCTGGCCATCGAGCGGCCTTCCGTGCCCTTGCTCTCCAGGAAGAACGGCAGGCACTTCAATGCGATCGGCAAAATCGGGGAGGCGAAGCTCCAGCACTCCGTCCTTCGTCCATGCCACCATGGAATCTCCAAGCGACGTATCGAAGAAGCAGGCTCCAAAGGCAGCTTCATGCCTTGTCTTGGGTCTCACGAGCCCCCATGCTAACAGTCCTGCTATCCTCGAGAAAGAAAGCCCGCACCTTGTGAACTTCATAGAGACCTTTGCCACAAAGAGAAGCAATGTCCCAAGGCAACTCAAGCGAGCACCGAGCTATCCTGCCGGCACTAGACCCTGGCTTCTTCCCGCCAATAGAAGCCCACCAAACCCTTGCTGGTGCCGCCAAGGAGAGCAGCGCCGTGGATATCGGCCTAGCCGTCGAGCGAGAGCAATCGATGATATCCCGTTTCGACCTTCGTCTGCCCTCGCTAGGGAACGCCCAAGAGGCTCTTGCAAGACGCTTTCTCGATCGCCTCATCAAGACATTGCTCTGGTCCCGCGGCGGCTGGCGACTGCACATTGCCGCGCCAAGGCCCTATGCCGAGCAAATCACGGCAGCTTATAGTCCACGAGGAGAACGAGCCTTCGACGCCGATTTCATGGGGCGAATCCATGAGCGAGACTTCGTCGTCCGCATCTGCTCCCCCGATGAGCTGCCAGTAGAAGAGACGACCTCTTCTTCGCTTGGAGGAAACCTCGACGGCTGCCGGCTGGGATTCGACCTTGGAGCTAGCGACTACAAGGTTGCGGCTCTCCAGGATGGCGCCGTCGTCTTCAGCGAAGAGATTCCGTGGAATCCTGTCCCTCAGGTCGACCCAGACTGGCATTTCGAGCAAATCGACAGAGGGCTCCGGCGCGCCGCCGAGCACCTGCCGCGCGTCGACGCCATTGGAGGCAGTACTGCGGGCGTCGTAATAGAAAACCGGCTCATGACCGCATCCTTGATCCGTTCGGTACCCGACGCAGACATCCAGAAGGCACGAACGATATTCCAGCGCCTACAAGAGAAATGGGGAGTGCCGCTAGTGGTGCTGAACGATGGTGAGGTGACGGCCTTGACCGCGAGCATCTCATTGAATGTCTCGAGCGTACTCGGCATCGCGATGGGCTCCAGCGAAGCAACGGGCTACCTGGATCCGGAAGGCAGGATCACTGGTTGGCTGAACGAGCTGGCATTTGCCCCCGTGGACATCGGTGAAGAAGCGGCAATCGACGAATGGTCCAAAGACAGGGGCGTCGGTGCCCAGTACTTCTCCCAGCAGGCGGTGGCACGTCTCATGCCCAGATCAGGCCTCGAGACCATCCCCGAAGAACCTCTACCCGAATGCCTCGAGAGAGTGAGCAGGCTTGCCGCCAGCGGCGATGAAAGAGCGGTCTCCATCTTCGAGACGATCGGGTCGTACCTCGGCTTCACCTTGCCCTGGTATCGCCTCTTCTATGATTTCGCAAACGTCATGATTCTTGGGCGGGTAACCTCTAGGGAGGGCGGGAGACTCATCAAGGAACGAGCCCGGCATGTCATTGAGCGAGCATATCCAGACATGGCGAGGATGGTGCGCATTCACCTTCCAGATGAGCGAAGCCGCCGGGTGGGCCAGGCTGTAGGCGCGGCGAGCCTCCCCGTGTTGAGTTCAGATCGAGAGGCAAAATGAAGTTTCAAAGACCAGGAGCAATCCTCTCGACCCAAGAGTCCGACTGGAAGCTCGCGACATCACGAGTGACTCATCTTGGCATAGGCGCCCATCCAGACGATGTGGAGTTCATGGCCTATCACGGGATCGAGGAGTGTTTTGGAGCAAAGGAGAAGACCTTCGGTGCGGTCATTTGCACCGACGGTTCGGCCCCCCCTCGAAGTGGGCCTCTTTCTGCCATGAGCCAGGAGGAGATTCGCAGGCTACGCCAAAGGGAGCAGCTCGCGGCCGCTGGGGTAGGACGCTACGGGCTCACGATAATGCTCGACTACCCCAGCTCTACCGCAAAGGACCCAAGCGACAAATCCTTGGATGAGGACCTGCTGAAGATCCTCGAAGCCACCCGTCCCGAAGTTCTCTATACGCATAACCCAGCAGATAAGCACTCAACACACGTAGCGGTCGTCGCCCGCGTGCTGCGGGTGCTTCGCGAGATGGAGCCACACAAACGTCCTAGAACGCTCCTCGGGTGCGAAGGCTGGAGAAACCTGGACTGGGTTTCGGACGAGAAGAAGGAAGTTCTCGACACGGGTGGCCGAGAGCACCTCGCGTCGGCCCTTTCGGCCTGCTTCGACTCTCAAATCTCTGGAGGCAAGCGCTATGATCTGGCCGTTCTAGGCAGGCGGCGAGCGAACGCGACCTTTCTCGATTCCCACTCGGTCGACGAAACGTCCATGGCGACGTTCGCGCTCGACCTCACACGCCTCATGAATGATCATTCTCTTACGCTGCAGGATTTTATCGATGATCTCGTGGACGGGATGAAGGCCCGTATTCACAAGGAGCTAGAGCCTTGGATGTGATTCTACGCCGGACCGCAAGCGAGGCGACGGAACTATGTGCACGACTGATCGAGTCCTCCATCAGAATGAAGCCCAGTATCGCACTTGGACTTGCGACCGGACGTACCATGGAGCCGCTTTATGCCAGATTGGCCCAGGCTCATGCTCGTCGAGGCCTAGACTTCTCCTCATGCACTCTTTTCGCTTTGGATGAGTACATCGGACTTGGATGCTCCGACGCGCTATCCTATAGGCGTTATCTTGACCGTAACCTTCTTGGTCTTGTGAATGCGAACCCCCAAAAGGTGCATACATTGGACGGACAGGCCGAGGACCCAAGATTGGAAGCCCTTTCCTACGAGGCCACCATAGCGCAGGCCGGCGGCATCGACCTGCAGCTCTTGGGGCTCGGCGAGAACGGCCATATCGCCTTCAACGAACCGGGATCATCTCTAGCTTCACGCACACGTGAGGTGACTCTAGCGACAGAGACTCTGGAGCAGAACGCCGATGCGTTCGGAGGGGATCCCACCATGGTGCCCGAGCGAGCAATCACCGTGGGCATTGGCACGATCCTCGAGAGCAAGAGAGCATTGATGCTGGTAACAGGCGAATCGAAGAGACAGGCTCTCTCATTGGCCATCGAGGGCCCAATAGCCTCCATGGTTCCAGCGTCCGCCCTTCAGCTTCACCCGGACTGCGTAATAATCGCCGACGAGAAAGCCGGCGAACTTTTGCGCCGCCGCAAACAGTATCGGTCGGCTTTCGAGAGAGACCCGACCTGGGCGCCTTTCCGCGGGGCGACTGAAGGGTCGTCGTGACGAGGCCGTTGCCACTTTGGGGAAAGCTTGCCTACGGCGCTGGTGCCGGAGGATGGTGCCTCGTCGACAGGATCCTGATCACCTGGCTGCTCTATTTCTATGTAGTCAGCCCAGGCGCGGAAGGGAAAGTGCTGGTGTCGGCGTTCGCCTTCGGCCTCGTCATGTTTCTTGGCCGAGCCATCGACGCTGTCGCCGATCCCATCGTTGCCAGATTATCGGACAACTATCCGGGACGATTTGGACGACGCATTCCCTTCATGCTCGCTAGCGGAGCAGTATACGTCGTCGTCTTCATTCTTCTATTTCATCCCCCGTTCGCCAAAGGCAGCACTCTGAATGTCCTCTACCTGGCTGTCATGCTGGGGCTCTACTTCTTCCTCTTCACCGCCTACGTTACACCTTACCTGGCTCTGCTTCCCGAGCTGGCCCGTTCCACGCGGGATCGGGTGGACCTGACTACCTGGAAGGCTGTCTTCAGCATCCTAGGCGTAGCGGCGGCCTTTGTCGGTGGAGGCATTCTAATAGGCTCAGTTGGGCTTCATGGAATGCTCTGGATTGCCGGTCTCGTGGGCGTGCTGCTTCTATACGTCCCTGCCTTCATCAAGGAGAAGGAGTTTGCCGCTGGCGTGCCCGCGACCATGGGGCTTCGAGACGCCCTTCAAAACACTTTCAAGAATAAGCCCTTCGTAATCTACCTTGCCGGCAACGTTGCCTTCTGGCTTGGCTTCAACATCGTTACCTTGAACATACCTGGCTACGTGAAGGTTCTTCTCGGAAGAGACGAGGCCGATACCGCCGTCTTCTTTGGCCTCGTTTTGGGAGTAGCCTTTCTTCTCTTCCCGGCCATCAACGTCTTGTCCAAGCGCCTAGGACTGAAGACGATGATGATGCTTTCTCTTGTCTCCTTCGCCTGCACGCTGCCGTTGATCTTCTTTCTCGGGCAGCCTCTGTTTGGGCTCTCCGCCGATGTCTGCGCCTACTTGATCA
>SKWY01000276.1 GCA_007128675.1 Deltaproteobacteria bacterium
CCAATTGAAACAATGGTCGCATCGGCATACATTTCCTGCATGGCGTCGGAGAATGCGAGGTCACGCCAGGCTTGCCTATCAAGGGGTTCGTAGGTTTCTCCAACCAACAGGCAGGGATACTCGAGGCACTCTGCCATGGCGACTTCTCCGGCGAGTCCGATCTCATTGAGGGCCGAATTGACCCTCTTTACGACCTCATCCTGCAAGAAGCGGGGATCAACATCTTCCGGCCACTCCTCGGCCGACCCAACAACCGCTTCCAGCAACTGCATCTGATTGTCCAGCTCAGCCTCCAAGCTTGCTATCCGGGCCGATAGGCGCTCGATGTCCTCGGAGTCCGAGGTCAAGGCTTCCTCGGCGACATGGAGGGAAAGCGACGACGCTTCGACTGAAGCCGATGAATCTGTCGGTTCAGCCTCTGGAGCGAAGACCAAGCTCTCCTGCGCCCGGGCTTCGATGCGCGTGGATAGCTCCGTCTGCGAAGCAAGCGGATCAGGGCTAGAGTCGACACCATCGTTCGGAACATCCCCCCTGGCAGCGAAAACAAACCACCCGACGCCTATACCAAGGAAGAAAGCCGCCAGACACGAAAGAATCGTAGAGCGCAAGATGCCCTCCATTCGGTTGATGCGGACCCAAGCAGACTACCTGATTTTGGCCTGAGGCGTCACACTCGGCAATCCTTGCTGGGCCTGGTGCTCCTCGCCAGATCCGCCACTTGCTCGCCGGGAGACAATCTTTAGGAACTATTCGCGAGAGATTGGCTCCCATCGCCGTCTGTTCCTAGGCCCTCGCTGGAGCCAAATCGCGGAGCTAATCGAAATCCTCCGTTCCGTTCCGCAGAGACAAAGATACAGGAGATCCGAGGCTCGGGTAATGTTGGCATTGGCGCAGAGGGTCGTCGGCACAGAGGTCCAGGCACATCGAGGCGAATCAATCCGGTTTTGCGGCCTCGAGTAGCGCGTCGATCCGCGCCTTGATGCCCAATGCTGTCGACCAGCGCCGGATGTAATCGCGATCTAGCTGGTCGGCAAAGGCGTCCTTGATTGCGATGGCGTCGTCTAGATCGTGTGGTCGGTCCGCATCAATCTTCATCAGCAAGAGGTCCTCGAGGCTGGCCACCGGCAGGCTCGTCCTGGCTATCTCGACCGGCGTGGCGCGCGTGACTACGCTTTCGAGGAACGGACTGTCCACGAACAGCAGGTCGACGCCTACACCATCGGGCGTTCCGGGGGGGCCCCACAGGCGCGCGAGCCCACCTTCGATGAACTCGCGTGTCTCTTGATCATCGTAGGTGTACCCGTGCTCTCTTGCCAAGCCGAGCACCGCGTCGGAGCCACCCGCCGGGACTACGATGACGAGATCGAGGTCGGTCGTCAGCCGCGGCTGAACGCGAGCGATGATAGCAGCGCCGCCGACGAGAGCGCAGGGCCGGCCCCAAGCACGGACGAATCCGGCAAGCCGGACCACGGCTTCGACCAGCGACTCGTTCACGGTGGTGCCGCCACGCCGCGCCACTTCGCCTTTAAACGCAGCCATAACTCCGCGGGCTCATCGGAGCGGGATTCCAGCGGCGGCCGCAACTCGGCACCAAGCGCGGCGATTTGCTCCGCGCGGCGTAGCCGCTCGTCCGGACTACGCGCGGCGCGCTCCACGGTGTGGCGACGCCGCATCTCGCCGAGCAGTTTGCGGCGCAAAAGGGGATCCACGGCAGGCCAACGCTCCATCGATGTCATCGTACCAGCCGCGTGCCTTGCGCGCCAGGGCGAAGCATGCCCTCCGTTCCACCAACGAGATCCGCCCGCCGCGCGGTCTCGGAAGGTCGGCCAGTGCTCGGACGATCGCGTTGGCGGACATTTGCGTACGATAGCCTATACACCCACAGCCAACTATCTCCTACTCGCTCTGTTCCAGGAAATCGGCCATGGCCTGCGCGAAGGTATCCAGGTCGTCTAGCCCAGCGGGCGTCTCTCGCCAGAATCGCTCGACATCCACCGATGCGTAGCCGTGGGCCAGCCGCTTCTCGAATTCAGGCTGCCGCTCCGAACTCGAGAGCCAAAGAGCACGGCCAGTCTCATGGGCAGGCCGGACAGTAGCGCCTTCTCTATGCGAGCAGTTCATTAGCGGCACATCGGGGGAGTCAGGGGCGGGGAAACCGTGGCTCCACACCAGTGAGTCCGCGTCTCATGTCCTCGAACCAGACTGTGTAGCACTCATACAGGTCAAGGAACTGAGCGCAGTAGGCGGTGCCGTCTCCAAGCGTGTCATAAGGGTTTAGGAGCTCGGGGCTGCCCTGGGCTACACAGTCCGTCGTGTACCACCAGTCGATGGCGTTTCGAATCTCGTGGACCAGGATTTGCGCACCCCATTTCTGGAAGCCGTGCTCCGCCCCCGCGCACACCCACCAGACGCCGCAGCCGTGCGTAGGCATGGACGCGATGGCCGCGCCCTTGACCCCGTGGTCCGCTCCCATGGCTCCGCCCGCGGCCCACACATCGAGATCGGGATCTTCTCGATCGCACTCCCACAGGGTTGTCGTCACGAGGGCGCCGTCGGGGAGAATGTCCTCGTCTACATCCCATGGCATGACGAAGATGCCGCCCCAGCGCTCCGGGGGCATAACGAAGGGATGTGAGGCCTCTTCCCAAGAGAGCTTCAGACTGGAGTGTCGTTCGAGAAAGTCTATTCCCTCGGCTACGAGATCGTTTTGACAGTCGGCCTTCTCGCCCACGTGCACCAAAACCATGTGGGCCGGCTCCGTGAGAACGCAGGAGAGCACGGGATCGAGAACGCATTGGCCCGTCTCCTCGTCGCAAGCGTAGCCGTCATCGCAGTCCCCGCAGGAACCGCCGCAGCCGTCGCTCCCACAGTCTCTTCCTTGACAGTCGGACACGCAGGTGTCGAGAACGCATTGGCCCGTCTCCTCGTCGCAAGCGTAGCCGTCGCCGCAGTCCCCGCAGGAAATGCCGCAAAGGGGATCGGGGCCGCATTCGCGGTCGCCACAATCAGCGCTATTCGGACAGTTGATGTCGGGATCCGAGGCGTCATTGCAGGCGGAGGCAGTCAGCACGAGGACAATCGCCAGCGGGAGCACGGATATGGGCTTCACTGGCGGGACTCCTTTCGACTTGTTCACTCCGCCTTCGATGCGGCACATCCGCCGCGTCAACTCTAATCCACAATCCTCACAAGCTCTTCGAGCGTACTGGAGAAGTCGGTCTGACAGATGGCGTCCATGATGTGATCATTCCTCGGATACATTCTTGCAAGCTCAAGATAGCGCTCTCCTGGTGAATCCCCTCCGCACCAATGGGGAGATCCGGTGATCCGTCTTCCGCGCAGGTCTTCCTCATCATTTGGATCGCAGTCCGGTTCCTGTTGACACGCGGCAGTGGCACAGACCGCATCGAAGCAGTTGTACTGCTCGGGGTTGGGCCAGACCTCTGCCTCCATATTATGGGGCGGATCGCCTACAGCGCTGACTATTGTGGCTATTGCCACGGTGCCGCCTCGTATTTGAGCCTCGGCGTCCAAGAAAGCCTTGTAGTCCGATACCGGTGTCAGCTCGTCTCGATAGTCGGGATGGCTTCGGGCGTAAATCAGTCCGTCCTGCGCATGAGGGTCTTCAGGATCGTAAACCATGTTGACGAACTGACCGGTCATGTCCGAGGCATCCTCTTCGTCGCTGAAGAAGACTACGACAAGCCGGCTCTCTTGACGCCAGAAGTCGGGGTTCTTCTCGATGGCAAGCCTCATGCCCTCTAAACCCTCCTCCTGTGAGGAGCCGCAGGTGCCAAGCCTTATGTTCTCCTGGAGCTGCCTAATGGCATCCGACCTTCTCTGTGGGTCCAAGAACAGATCGCCCCCGAGCACGGCGTCGTTGCTTCCGGCCGCCAAGAGATCTCCCGCAGGATACGGATCGCCTGCCTCTATTTGGTAAGCTGTTCCGTCCAAACAACCGTCCGTGGGGTTGTAGGTAGTTCGGTTGATGTTCATCTCTGGTAGCGCCAACCTCTCTCGGATGGAGGTGCTGGTGACGGCAATCTGAAAGTCGAGAGGATCTCGGCCTTCATTGAGTCGACGGTCGTTTGCCTCCAAAAGCAAGTCGATGAATTGACCAAGATTATTGGCAAGGTTTTCTTGTTTGCCGCGCATCGAACGAGAATCGTCGACTACGAAAAGTATGTCTGTCGGCGCTGCAATCCTTTCCGAGAGATTGAGTTCCAGTCTCGCCAGCTCGCCTTCCGTGATTAGTACCGATCCCGCCGCCATGCTCACGACACGGCCATGGACGAGTCCTTCGACCTGCACGATGACTTCGATGCCGTCATGCTCGTTTCCAAGCCGAATCACGACCGACTCTTCCTCCTCGATGGGTCTGTCCTGCTCGGGTATCACCATTCTCGATCCTATGAGACCGCTCTCGCCGATTACCGATATCCGGAGCCTATCGATCCCAATCTCCTGGTTTATGTGTACAGCTAGATCGATGCCCGTTGGCGGGATCGGATCCATGACGGAGAGCAGTTCCTCTAGGGATCCGGAGAAGTCGGACCGACATATGGAATCCATTATGTGATCTTCCCTCGGATACATCCTTGCAAGCTCTAGATAGCGCTCTCCTGGCGAATCTCCTCCGCACCAATGGGGAGATCCGGTGATCCGTCTTCCGCGCAGGTCTTCTTGATTATCCGGATCGCAGTCGTCTTCCTGATGACACGCAACTATGGCGCATTGCTCATCGAAGCAGTTGTACTGCTCGGGGTTGGGCCAGACCTGTGCCTCCATGTTCCAAGGCGGCTCGCCTACAGCGCTGACTATTGTGGCTATTGCCACGGTGCCGCCTCGTATTTGAGCCTCGGCGTCCAAGAAAGCCTTGTAGTCCGATACCGGTGTCAGCTGGTCTCGATAGTCGGGATGGCTTCGGGCGTAAATCAGTCCGTCCTGCGCATGAGGATCTTCAGGATCGTAAACCATGTTGACGAACTGACCGGTCATGTCCGAGGCGTCCTCTTCGTCGCTGAAGAAGACTACGACAAGCCGGCTCTGTTGACGCCAAAAGTCGGGGTTCTTCTCGATGGCAAGCCTCATGCCCTCGAGACCCTCCTCCTGTGAGGAGCCGCAGGTGCCGAGCCTGATGTTCTCCTCGAGCTGCCTAATTGCATCCGACCTTCTCTGTGGGTCCAAGAAGAGATCGCCCCCGAGCACGGCGTCGTTGCTTCCGGCCGCCAAGAGATCTCCCGCAGGATACGGATCGCCTGCCTCTATTTCATAAGCTGTTCCGTCCGAGCATCCGGGAGCTGGGTTGTAGGTAGTTCGGTCGATGTTGATGTTTGGTAGCACCAACCTCTCTCGGATGGAGGTGCTGGTAACGGCAATCTGAAAGTCGAGAGGAGCCTGGTTCTGCCCAATTCGCTCCTCGTTTGTCGCCGAGAGCCTGTCGATGAAATGGCTAAGACTATTGGCAAGATTCTCTTGTCTGCCGCCCATCGAACGAGAGTCGTCGACCACGAAAAGAATGTCGACGGGCGCTGTGATTCTCTCCGAAAGAGAGAGTTCTAGACTGGCCAGCTCGCCCTCCGTTATCAGCACCGACCCTGTAGCCAGGCTCAACACCTGGCCATCACCGAGGCCTTCGACCTCTACGACGACTTCGACGCCGTCGTGCTCGCTTTCAAGCTCAATCACCACCGATTCTTCCCTCTCGATGGGCCGGTCCTCTTCCGGCAGCTCCGTAATCGATCCGATGAGGGCGCCGCTCTGGTCGGTCACGGTTATCCG
>SKWY01000341.1 GCA_007128675.1 Deltaproteobacteria bacterium
CGGGCGAACGTAGCCTTCCTCCACCGCGGGACGCAGTGCCCGAAAGGCCTCCACATCCTCGGGGAACGCCAGCTCGGCCCTGGCGGCCTCCATTAGAGGCCCCATACCCTCTTCTCGTTCTCCCGCCGTGGAGGCTATCAAGACCTCGAGAAGGAGTCGGCGCACCTCCAAGGGCGACCCCTCTTCACAGCCGGCCTTTTCTAGAACGGCGCATCCCTCATCGAGGGCTCCTTGACGAATGTTCGCAAAAGCAAGCCATAGATGAGCGGAGCAGTCCTCGCTTTCTTGCATGAGACCATGCAGAACCCGGATCGCCCAGAAGTCGTTACCCACATCGAGGTAAGCACGAGCCAGAAGCAGGGAGCGCTCCTCCGTATCAGTCTTGCCACGCAAGAGATCAATCGCCTCGCTCGGCCTCCCTTCCTCTATGTGCCGGCGCGCCTCGATCTCGATGCCAGCATCGTCGTTCGCGCCATCACCGGGTTGCTCGGCCCGGGCCTCACCGGCGGCGGTCATCGAGACGAGGAGGCAACCTAGAAGAAGGACTCTCACGCCATCTTTCGACATTTGAATACTAGGTGGTCTCATTTCATGCTGGAGTTGGTTCGATGCAAAAGTCGAGATTTTGGATGCACGGCTAGCCTTATTCCCCCTTTGCAGCCGGTCAATCAGTCTCCACCGAAAGGCAGCAGCGGAACCCTCGCGCCGTCGGAGACCAGTTTCCGGGTATGTAATCGCACCTATGAAGCGCCGGCGAGTCACCGCAGTTGAAGGCTCCTCCTCTCACTGTCATGTCGCTGCCGCCCGCGACATGCTCCCACAGGTTTCCGTTGATGTCGAAGACGCCCCAACCGTTAGTGCAGCGCTCGAACGCACCTGTCGGTACAACCCGGAACTGCGCGCCGCAAGGCCCTCCGTCCTCGGTGGCCGATGGCTGATTGAAGCAACGCGGATAAGGGCAAACATCCAGATCGGCGCAGGCAGGATCGTCACAGTTACAAAAAGCATCGATGCCATTGCACGCGGTTGGATCGTACTCGTCGCCATAGGAGTACTCCGTGTCATCGGGACCACGACAGGCGACTCGCCACTCCTGGGGTGAGCACAGCCTCTTGCCCGCGGCCTCGCAGGCGGCCTGCGCGGCCTCGTTGGAGGCAACCTCCCAGGGAATCACCCCTTCGGCGGAGACCGCCATGGAATCATCGGAGCCCTCGCTAGTCGACGTGGCGTCCAGACGTGATGCCTGGAAGCGGTCGATGCAAAAGGCATTGGCAACAGCGACCATGTCCTCGGGACAGTCGAGGGGAGGACCATCGGGCGGCTCGCAGCGGTTGTCGACGCAAACGAACCCCGAGGCGCAGTCATCGTTATCCTCGCACTCGACAATGCAGCGACCGTCGGGACCGCAGATCTCTCCATCGGGGCAGTCGCCATCGTCTAGGCACTTCGCCTCGATACACCCCATGACCCAGGAGGACGAAAGTATGACCGCGAAAGATACGGCAGCAAGAATAAGCAGGGTTCTATGGCTCATGTAAAAACCTAACTGTGAACACATTGAGAAGTTGCCACTGCTCTCGTTTTCCGCCGGCTGCTTGCGCAAAAAGAAGCGCCGAGCGCCTTGCGAAACGAAAGCCACGGTGAGCTATCTTGCATCATACAGATATTTGAAGGCTGCTTCCAGCGCGCCGGCGGCGAGAGAAGCGGGCGAGCCGGATCCCTTCGATGACGAGGGCAAGTGGCCCTCGTCTTCCTTGAACCATCCCATCCCGCCTCCGCACAAGGCCCGTTACGGAGAAACAAACCGTGATCCGCGGTCCCCTCGCCCGGCCATACACTGGCTTTCGTTCGCGCACGACCGGCGCGGCCATCACGTCTTCTGGCCGCTCGTCGTCATACTCGCTTTCGCCCGCGCACGACCTGAGCAGCCCTCGCTCTAGTGACCACGCCGCTTCTTGGTCATCTCGTTGATCATGGCAAGAAGCCCCTCGGCCAGCCGAATTGCAAGCTCCTCATCTTCCATGGCCGAAAGGCGCCGCTCGATCGCGAGAAGAGCCTGTCTGATTTCCGAGCGTTCTTGCCAGTGAGGTTCCGCCGGTTCCCCTATCGTCGGCGATACAAGCTCTTTCTCGGATGGATTCAGGGACAGTACTGAAGCAATGTCCTCTCCCAATGCCTCGATAATGCGCGCGATCGTGTTCAAGGTTGCATTCGCCCGTCCAGATTCGATCTTCTGCAGGTGCTTGATATCCAGCGCCGCCCTGCTGGCCAATGCCTCCTGGCTCAAGCCCGCTTTCTGCCTCTGGCTTCGAAGCCGCGCGCCGACAAGTGCTCTGGCCGCGAGATAGGCGGGCTCGCCTCGCGCTCTCTTCTGGGATTTCTTTGGGGGCACACTAAATCGGTAGACGGGATTGCAGTTTGAACGCTAGGGGGCTATAGTAACCCCGTCGGCTATGACTCCACGTTGTAATCCCCCGGCTGTCATTGCCGACTGGAGCCCGCGCCGGGTTTGGGGGAATCTTCTGCCCGGCGCGGGACTCCAACCTACTCTTCCAGCTCTATCGAGCGCTCGAAGCTCTATCGAGCGAAGAGGGCTCTGCTCGAAGCGGTGACGACGAAAGCGTGAATCGAGCAGTCCCGCGGCCAATTTACCCCGCTCGCGACCGGCGCGGCCATCACTTCTTCTGGCCGCTCGTCGTCATACTCGCTTCCGCCCGCGCACGACCGGAGCAGCCCCCCGCTCTAGTGCTTACGCCGTTTTTCATCATCCTACAAAAGAGCTACGATGGTCCCTGCCATCCCGGCGCAAGCCCAACGAAGATCGACCGCACATGAAGAGCTTTCGAGCCACGCGCAACCAGGTAGCGCTATTCGTCCTCGACCAACACGGCGGCACAGCGGCTCAAAGCTCCACGATCATGGCGCCCCTGAAGGTCGATGGACGAATCAACGAGTCCTGGCTCACCCAGGCCATTGACCATACTGCCCGAAGCTTCGAAGCGCTAAGAGCCCACTTCAGCATGCGGGATGACTCTCTTTGGGTCGTCGTGGAAGAAGAGCCCGACCTCGAGATCTCCTTCACGGACCTGGGCCATACGCCGCCAAAAGAGCAACAAAACGAGATCGACGCCGTCTTGGAAAGGGAGCGCATCAAGCCTTTCTTGCTGGAGCGAGGCCCGCTGTTCCGCTCCCATCTTGTCAGGCTGGGTACCGAATCGGCGATCCTGATCTTCCTATTTCACCACACCGTGCTCGATGGACTGTCGGGCGCCATCTTTGTCGAAGAGTTCGTCAAGACCTACGAGGCCCTGGAAAGAAGCGGCACGCCCCCATCGGCACCCGAAGGACCGGGCTCCTCCTTTCTCGAGCTTGCCACTAGGGAAGCCAACGACATCGACTCCGGCGCGTTTGCTCCCGCTTGCAGCCAATGGAAGGAGTATCTCCAAGGCCTGTGTGAGTTCGTGAGGCTCGACCTATCGGATGAGCGAGGTGATTCGGCCGGCGCTTCCTACGTACATGAGCATGTAGTCGCATCTCCCTCGGGCAAGGGATGGCTCGAGCTTGCAAAACAGCTTGGAGTATCCCCTCTGACCCTGGCCCTCACCGCAATCACCGCGGCTCTTCGGCTACATACGGGCGCCGACGACATCGCTTTCTTTGCGACCTATGCCAATCGAAAGCGCTTTCCTCGCGCCTTCGGATATCTTGTGAACTCCCTGCCCCTTCGAGTCATGTGGGATCGCAATCGCTCGCTTCATGACCTTACTCTAGAGGTCCGAAAGGGCATGAAGCTCGCCCATTCAACCGCCCATGTGCCGGCAGCCCTCATCCTGAATGAGTGCCTTTCGCCGGAGGCGGAGCGTCCTTTTCCATTGCTCAATGTTCTGGTCAACTCTCCAATCGCCAACCCGGAGGATCTTGCGCACTTTGAAACAAGGACTCTTCGGTTCCGGCCCCACAAGAGCGCCTTGCTCCCGCCGCCCGCCGCCGACCTGGCTCTTACCGTCGTCTTCGAAGAAACATCCGCTCGCTTTCAGTGGCATACGAGCACGCGCTCGGAGCTGGTCGAGCGTTTCTCGAGTCACGTCTCCACGGCGCTACGAGCAATCGTGGAAAGCCCCGATACCTCCTGCGAAGACATCCCTTGGCTCGATGCCAAAGAGCGGCGGCTCATGGAAACGGAGTTTTCCCTCGGCGCTCCGCTAGAGGCGCGCCTTCCTACCGAAGAGTTGCCTCTCTCTGAAATAGTTATCGATTCATTCGATGGAGAGTGGACGCGAAAGTCCATTCATCTTCTTGCCTCCGCCTTGGAAGACACTCTCGGTCCCGGACAAGGCGAGGAGAAGCCGGTCGCTATCCTGGGCCAGAATACTGGGCGCGCCGTCGCCGCCGAGCTCGCCCTATGGCATGCGGGCAAGCCATGGCTCTTTCTTTCCGACGATCTTCCCGAGCCCCGGCTGAGACAAGCTCTCGAGCAGAGCGGCTTTGAGGACATGCTGGTCACTACCCCCGACCTCCGTGCTCCAGACCTCGGCCCGCGTCTAGCTCATCTAGACGAGATACCCAAGGAACCGATAATCGGAAGCAAGCAACCCCCGAAGGATGATCCGGCTCGTCTGGCTTATGCGGTGTTCACATCCGGCACTACGGGTACTCCCAAATGCATTGGGATAGAGCGCCGAAATCTCTTTCATCAAATTGCGGCGCTATCACGGGGGCTCGGCCTCGATGATGGCAAGAAGCGACGCTATTTGTTGACCTCGCGCCTCTCCTTCGACGCAAGCCTGGAGCAGATATTTCTTCCCTGGATGCTTGGAGGAACGATAGTGGTTCCAGAGCCCGACCTGCTCCTAGACCCGGGCCGGCTCTGGGATCTCGTATCGAGCAGGCGCGTCGGCGTTCTTTCTCTCGTGCCTTCCTTCTTTCGGGCAATCGCTGTCAAAGGGATAAGGCTCCCCGACGTGGAGCTGGCGTTTTTTGGAGGTGAGGAGCTGACCCGAGACGTTCTGGAACGTGCCCGGGCGCTATTCCCGAACGCCAAAATCTTCAACGGTTATGGCCCGACAGAGACCACCATCAACGCATGCATTCACGATACTCGCGATGGCCGATTCGTGCTGGGGCGCCCTCTACCGGGCTTTAGCTGCCATATCGTCGACGATGGTCTGCGTCCCCTTCCCATCGGTGTCCGCGGTCAGCTCCTAATCGGTGGTCCTTGCGTCGGCAGAGGTTATCTCGGATCTCCACAAGAGACGAATAAGCGTTTCATCGAGCTCAGCTCGAATAGAAGAGTCTTTTGTTCCGGAGACGTGGCTTCCTGGAACGAGGACGGCACGATTCGATTTCACGGAAGACAGGACAGTCAGGTGAAGGTCCGGGGCTACAGGGTCGACCTACAAGAGATCGAGGGCGCCCTATGTGAAGATCCCAGCGTCAAGGATGCCGCCGTCATATACCTTGACAAGTCTCCGTTCACCGCAATCGTGGCCTTCGTGCAGCACGAGAGTCCCGGCGGCGTTCAGTCCTTGCTCGATCGTCTGGCAAGCAAGCTGCCCTCCTCCCACATACCCGCCCATATTTTCTCTATCACTCGTCTTCCTCGCTCGGTCAGCGGCAAGCTCGATGTCGACGGACTTCGGAAAGAGGCTGCGAGCCGCCTTGTCGGCGAGAGCTGCGAGCAGGAACTCACCGAGGCGGAGGCCGCCCTTGCGGCCGCATGGAAGCGCGTCTTGCCAAGGCCTCCTGGCCCCGATGACGACATCTTCAAAA
>SKWY01000393.1 GCA_007128675.1 Deltaproteobacteria bacterium
TAAACCCTGAGAAACCGTCCAAGGGACAAAGCGGCACCGCCCAGCCCTAGTGCGGCACCACCAACGGCGAGAAGAGGCAGCACGTAGCCAGGAGCCGCGATGCTAATCTGCATAGCAAAGGCCTCCGCCAGCCCGGCCTCAACCCTAGGCAGAAGCACGAACCAAAGAAAGGTGGCCGCCACGCCGGCAATGATCGAGCCCATTAGCCCCTGCAGCAATCCCTCGATTAGAAATGGGGCACGGACAAAAGAGTCGGTGGCCCCACAAAGCTTCATGATCTCGATCTCGTCCTTTCTGGCGAAGACAGCCAGCTTGATGGTGTTGGAGACAGTGACCATGGCGGCCAGGAGAATCAATCCCCCAAGAAAGAGGCCAGCAATTGCCAGCAACGAGACTAGGCCCTCCAGTCGACCTACCCAGTCACGACCAAAATCGACCTCATCCACACCCTCCATCGACTCGATGGCCGCAGCGAACTCTTCGAGCCTCTCTCGTCCAAGCCGAGATACGCCGCCGGCAATCTCGATGCTTTCCGGCAGTGGATTATTCTCCAAACCCTGGAGAATGTCGGCATCGTCCGCCAACGAGGCACGAAGACGCTCCATGGCCTCTTCCTTGGAAACCTCCATAATCCTCGCATCGTGACCGGCGGCCTCCTCAATCGCGGCTCGTATGCGAACTCGAGCCTCCGCCGCCAGTTCATCCTCGAGATAGACGGCAACGACTAGGTCGGAAGACCAAGCGTCCAACAAACCGCGAACCTGACCCACTACACCGGAGAAGACCGCGACAACGAAGAGCGCGATGGCGATCGTAAGCACCGCCACCACGTTGACGAAGACCGCCTGACGCATGCCTTTTACGGCACGCCGAAGAAAGTAGCCAAGTCGCATCATGGCATTGCTCCAACAGCCATGGGCTCGATCGAAAGACTGCGAGCCGATCCTACAGGGACCGCCATCGAGCGTTCCTTCTTGGCGAGCCCCCTCACAGCTCATCCTCCTCCCCGAGGCTCTCCTCGGTTTCTGGTGGAGCTTCCGCGTCCTCGACTATTCGGCCGCGCTCGAGGTGAATCACCCTGCGACGAAAGCGCTCGACCAGGTCCATGTCGTGGGTAGCCACGATCACCGTCGTCCCCTTCGCGTTCGCCTCATGAAGAAGATTCATAATCTCGACGGAGCGCTCCGTATCGAGATTACCCGTTGGCTCATCAGCCAAGAGCACCTTGGGATAGTTGGCGAGCGCACGGCACACGGCGACTCGCTGCTGCTCACCTCCCGAGAGCGTTCGAGGATCCACGTTCATCTTGTGTTCGAGACCCACCGACTTCAACAAGAAATAGACTCTCTTGAGCATCTCTCTGCGACGAGTACCGACTACCTCCAGTGCAAAGGCCACGTTCTCGCCCACCGTGCGAGAATGGATCAGCTTGAAATCCTGAAAAACTACCCCTACCTCCCGCCTCAAGAAAGCGACCCTATTCCTATCCAGCCTTGCCACGTTGCGGCCGCCCACCAAGATCTGACCCGTGGTGGGTTGCTCGGCGCAAAAGATGGTACGAAGCAAGGTCGTCTTACCGGCCCCTGAAGAGCCGGTAAGGAACACGAACTGACCCTTTGGCACGTGCAGAGAGACATCCCGCAGTGCCGGCGGTGATCCAGGAAACTCCTTGGTAACGTGGTACAAACGAATCACGTATCGTCGTCTTCCTCGGCAAGATAGCTGAGTATCACCTCGCCAAGGCTGCGCTCGCTGATGAGATCCTCACCAAAGATCGTCTCACCTCCCTCGCGAGGTCTGGGTTTGACGTCCATGCGTTGAGCCGCGACCACCTCGGGAGGAACGGAGGCTGCCGCCTCCCGCGAAGGAGACGACGTCTTCTTCTCTTCGTTCTTCGGACCTGGAGCCACCTTGGGCCGGGAGGCATCAGCCTCGTCCACATCCAAAACCCCCGGCTGCCATGTGCGAGAGGAGTACTGGTCGATGACATCGTCGTAAAGCCCACGAACCAAGTTGCGCAGCATGTCCTTTTGCTGCTCCTGCATCATCTTGCGCACCAAGGTCGACACGTTGTCGTCGTGAACGATGTCGACATAGGAGGTCTTCTTGGAGGCAAGGATGTTCCCGCCCATGAATAGATGGGTGATGACATGGGGATTCTCGATGCCGGAGTCCTCGGTCTGCACGTGAAACAAACGTCCCTTGTGTCGGATGTTGTGATTGAAACCGGTGACCATCTTGTTAGGAAAGCTGCTCATGTAATCTCAACCCACCGTGGCTCGGCTCTCACCTCGATCCCCCGATACGGCTACACCGTCTCCGCCATCCATCTGGACCTTTCTTACCGCAAACAAAGCATCCTTGATGAGCCCCCCAAAAGACACCGTTCCGTGGCCATCGAAAGCGGCTACTCCGATGCTGCCAGTCAGACGCAAGCTTCGACCGTCTTCGATCTCTGCTGAATGGTTTCTCAAGCGATCGCATAGGCGCTCCCCAACCACCATCGCACCGTCACGAGGAGTATGCGGCATGAAGACGAGAATCTTGTCCTCTGCATAAAGCACTGGGAGATCTATGTCTCGAATGCAAAGTGTGATCTGGGCCAGAAGAGATCCCACGACTCGACCACGTTCCTTCACGTCGAGCTCGGCGGCAAGCTCTTGAAGGCCATCAAAAGCCACTATGGCAAGACTGATCGGATAGGCGTACCTCTTGGAACGCTTGACCTCCATCAAGAGCAACCTCTTGAAGAAGTCGAAGTCATACGCCACGTCTCCAGCTACCTTCGGCCGAACCGCGCTGCTTTCCACCGATTGTGGCTGTGAAGATCGGGTTGCTTCTTCCAGGGCACGCTCCAACGTGTCGATTTGGTCGAGAAGCAACCTGATGCGCAGCATTCCCCGGAGCACGGTCAATACCGCGTGCTTCTTGATCGGTGCCACGAGGTAGCCATCCGCGCCAACCATCGTCGAACGTCGCTCGGCCTCCTCCTCACCCGGCGCATAGAGCAAGACGACTGGAATCCTCGAAGACACCTCGCTCTTGATCCTCTGGCACAGCTTCTCGCCAACTCGCTCCGACGTCTCGGCCCCCGCTAGCACCACGTCCACAGACGAAGCGACGAGGAAAGTCAATGCCGCTTCCATGTCGGCGCGCACCTCAACTCTGAAACCTCCTGTCTCGAGGTAACCGCGAAGTACACTCTGGACCGCTCGCTGCTCTTCCACAACGAGAACGGAAGGCTCGGGTCTGTCGTCTGACTCACTAATCATGAAGGCGATGATACAACGGCCACGCCCCAGAAGCAGCCATGCATTGCTCCCAGCATGACTCACGCCCAGTCCCGACCCGACTACCCTACCAATCGAGGCGGGGTCTGGGGCTTGTCCATTAGCCTCCTCGACCATTGACCACAACACGCCCAGGCGGATAGGTTTCGCTCGTCAATGAGCAGCACCGTCTTCATCGGAGTTGATCTCCAGCGCGACTTCGTCACGGCGACCGCAGCCTATGGCATGGCCGATGCCTCCAGTGTAGTGGCGGCGGCGGTGCGACTCTCCAGATTCGCGCGAGAGCGCGAAGTGCCCCTGATCCTTACCCAGGACACCCACGAGGAAGGCGATCCCTGCTTTCTTACCTGCCCGCCACATAACGTCCTGGGTACCGAGGGTCACCGGTTGATTGGCGAGTTGGAAGCCAAAGATTGCCACCTGATCCCCAATGATCCCCACTATCCCTTACCGGAGACTCCGACGAACAAAGGCCCTATCTTGCTGCATTCGCCAGACCACCGGCGTGGTCTTTTCGGAAACGTGAACTCCGACCGGCTTCTTTCCCTCCTCGAAGCCGACGAGTATGTTCTTTTCGGTCTGCCCCTCGAGATCGGAGTTCGCGCGGCGGGCCTAGGCCTTCGCCAGCGCTCCAAGACGACCATATTGGTCTCTGACGCGATCGCCCATCTCGACTCGGAGCAGGCCCCCTCTTGGCTCGCCGCCCTTGCGGCCGCCGGTTGCCGTTTCCTCACGACCGAGGGAATCATAGAGCGCTACGCGTGAAGATTGCTCTTGCTCAGATTGACACAGTGGTCGGAGACATCGAGGGCAACACGCTGCGAGTCAAGGACGCGGCCGGCAGAGCCCGAGAAGCTGGTGCGGATTTCGTTGTTTTTCCGGAGCTCACAATCTCCGGCTATGATCCGCGTGACCTTCTGTCCATTTCCGGTTTTTTGGAGAGATCCCAGAGGGCTGTCCTAGATCTGGCCAAACCCGCGAGCTGGAATCGCGGCATGGCCATCGCGGTCGGTTTTCCCGAACCCAACCGAGAAAGGCATGGGGCCCCGGCCTATAATTCCTGCGCCCTCCTATGCGAAGGTCGAATCGAAGCGGTGGCTCGAAAACGCCTCCTACCCTCCTATGATGTCCTAGAGGAACACCGACACTTCGAACCGGTCGCCGACGCCACTGTCACCGAGTTGGGAGGCCTAACGCTTGGGCTAACGATCTGCGAGGACGTCTGGAATAGCAGGCGATTCCACCAGAGACCTCGGCACGCCCACGATCCGGTGAAGGAGCTCGTCAAGGCCGGCGCCGATGTGATTGTGAACCTGTCGGCCTCGCCCTTTCACGTTGGCAAGCCAGCCTATCGCGAGCGGATGCTGGGGGCTCTTGCGGCGGAGCACGGCGTTCAGGTTGTCATGACCAACATGGTTGGCGGAAACGACGGCCTCGTCTTCGACGGAACCAGCCTCGCCCACGCTGCTGACGGGCACACCGCGGTACGCTGCAAATCCTTCGAAGAGGACCTTGTCATCTTCGATACCGCTGCCGCGGATGCCTGTGCAATCGAACACCATTGTTCTTACGATCGAGACCTTGGTGAGCTCCACCAGGCCCTTGTCCTGGGCATCCGCGACTTTTGTCGCAAGACCGGCTTCTCGAAAGTGCTGGTGGGACTTTCGGGCGGCATGGACTCGGCGCTCGTGACGACACTGGCCGCCGAGGCATTGGGAGCGGATCGTGTTCTCGCCGTAGCCATGCCATCACGCTATAGCTCGAGAGCCTCGCTGACCGATGCTCGTACCTTGGCGGCCAACCTGGGCATCGAGTTCATGGAGATATCGATCGAGGCGCCCTTCTCCTCTCTTTTGGAGGTCCTCGCTCCCCATGTATGGACAAGCCCCCAGAAGAGCCATGTCGATGCCCGCGAAATCACCGACGTAGCGCATGAGAACATCCAGCCGCGACTGCGAGCAATCTATCTGATGGCTCTTTCCAATAAGCTTGGGCACCTGGTTCTTGCCCCCGGAAACAAGAGCGAGATGGCGGTTGGCTACAGCACGATCTATGGAGACATGGCAGGTGGGCTTGCTCCGATTGGAGACGTCCTGAAAACGACGACGTATGCCCTGGCTAGACAGATCAACGAAAGAGCCAAGACAGACATCATCCCTCGCTCGATAATGGAAAAAGCACCCAGCGCCGAGCTGCGACCCAATCAGCGCGACCAGGACACGCTCCCACCTTACGAGGTGCTCGATCCGATAATCTCCGCCTTCGTGGAAAGCTCCTTGGATGTCGACGGCATCGTTGCGAAGGGTTACGACCGAAACACGGCTAGCGCCGTTGTCGAAATGATCTTGGCCGCAGAGCACAAACGCAAACAGGCGGCGCCCGTGATTAAAGTGTCTCCCGCTCCCTTCGGATCAGGGTACCGGCTACCCATTGCTCAGCGCTACCGGTAGGCCCGGACGA
>SKWY01000378.1 GCA_007128675.1 Deltaproteobacteria bacterium
AGGATATGGGAAGATGAGAAGAAGCTCACCGATGAAGAGAATCCTTCCTCGTTCTAGTCTATTGGTGTTTGCTGTGTGTTTCTGTGTCTTGTTGGCGTTCGGCTGTTCGAACGGAGCAAAGGAACATTGCGAACCCGATACCTATCGTTGCTGGGACAACGACATTCAGAGATGTAGCAGTGATGGTTCGAGTTGGGATTACTATCGAACCTGTTCGTCCGCCGAGCCTTGCGTGAACGGACAATGCATGGCTCTCGAGAACTGCGGCGACGGTGTATGCGATCCCGAGGAGAACTGTGCCGTGTGCCCCAACGATTGCCCCTGCCCCGCTGGACAAATCTGCAACATGAGGGGCGAGTGCGAGGAAGCGAATGGTGAGTACTGCGGGGATGGATTGTGCGCCGCGAACGAAGACTGCCAATCTTGCCCCGAGGACTGTGGAGAGTGCGAGGCGGTCTTCTCTCCCGTAGGCTGTGAGGGCACCACCAACTGCAGCCTCGAAGGTTGTGATCGTTCTTTCGAGGCGCCTCTCTATTTCGCTGAGCAACTCCTCGAGCTTCCTCACTGCGAGGGGTACATTCCGGAGTGGGTCTTCTCTCGAAATTGCTTCGTCGATTCATACGAATGGGAGGATCTGGAGGAGGGATACCGCGGTTGTGATATCTGGTACCTCTACTGTCCCTGCAGCGATGGAAGCTACCAATGGGCGGAATGGGACAGCAGCTCGCTCCAGGAGGAGCCATCTTGCGTGAACCCGCCTAGTTCCTGTGTCTGTGTCCCGGATTGCGAAGACAATGAATGTGGATCTGATGGGTGTGGTGGATCCTGTGGATCTTGCCCCTATGATAATGAAACCTGTGAAGACGGCACCTGCGTATGCCCTCCGGGCTGCAGGCAAGGATCGGTTTGCTGCGGCGGTGCCTACTGCGCTGGCGATTGCATCGGCACGCCTTGCTGCTGATGCGCCTTCTTGCGCGGGGACTGCGCGCTGCGCGGGGACGTTGCTTCACATTTAACATTGTTTGAACGCGTCTCTGCATCAAGCCCCCTGCCCCGGACCTAGCTGAAGCCTCGCCTTTGGCAGCTTGAGCGGGTCACAGAAGACATCCCAAGCCCCCGTGCTATACGGAAAGAAGGGAAGCAGCGCCTCGTCTCCTCAAATTGATACCTCGGCGAGAGCGTGACGGGGGCGGAGGCCAGAAAACATAAAAAGTGAAGCAACGTCCCCTCTGTCTACTCGCTGCGTTCGAGAAAGTCAGCCATGGACCGCGAAAAAGCATCCAGGTCGTCTAGCCCAGCAGGCGTCTCGCGCCAGAATCGATCGACGTCCACCGATGCATAGCCATGGGCGAGACGATTGCGCAGGCCAGCCGCCGTCGATAGACGCTCCGCCAGGTCGGCCGAGAGAACGCCTCTTTCGCCCAGGAGTTTGAACGCCTCGCCAAAGGCATCGGGCAGCCCCCAGCCCTCGTCAGCGAGCACGTGAAAGGCGATGTCGATAGCTTCCTGGAGCGCCACCAGGACACTCATTGCCAGCGCATCTTGGAGGTCCTCGCTCCGGTGGAGCTCCGCTACGTCCCGCGGAAGGCGCCGTCGTGCTCGGCCGATGAACTGCTTCATTATTCCTAGCTTTCGGCTGACCAGAATTAGATCGGTCATGGGTCCCTCGCCTTATTAGGTGCGGTCACGAGCGCTCGGCGAAAACGACGGGCTGCCACAGCAAGAAGTGGCGCCATGTCCGCGTACTCGAGAGCAGCCAGCGCCTGAAAGCGCCGAAAAGCGGACTCCGTGCCGGGCAATAGAGAACGTCCGTGCCTTGCCACCTCATATCGCACGAGCGGAGAGACCTTGTCGAGGCGGACCAAGTCCACCTCACAACCGACGGCCCGAGCGACCGCAGCTTGAAGCGAGAGCTCGTCTTTCAGCGATAGGGATGGGTCGACCGGCTCGATTGCCAAGTCCAGATCGCTATCCGAATGAGGCCTGCCGCCGCGGACCTGGGAGCCAAAGAGCACAGCCAGCCTCATAGGCGGACCAGACAAGAGCGCCTTCTGGACGCGGGCGACGAGATCTTCGAGGGGCTGAGACATTGCGGGATCGTAACCGTTCACGACCTTGAGGGCGTAAACATTGTAGCAGGGCGGCGTCGACAACAACACTCCTCCGCGACAAAGGGGACGTTGCTTCACTCTTAACATTGTTTGAGCACGTCTCTGCATCAAGCCCCCTGCCCCGGACCCAGCTCAAGCCTCGCCTTTGGCAGCTTGAGCGGATCACAGGATCACAGAATACATCCCAAGCCCCCGTGCCATACGGAAAGAAGGGAAGCTACGCCCCGTCCCCTCAGATTGATACCTCGGCGAGAGCGTGACGGGGGCGGAGGCCAGAAAACATAAAAAGTGAAGCAACGTCCCCCTTACATCTTTAAAAGCCCCTCAACATCAAGCCCCCTGTCCCTGATCTCGCTCAACCCTCGCCTCTGCAAGCGGGAGAGAGTCACAGAAGATATTCCAAGCTTCCGTGCTATCTGGCCCGCCGGCAACCCGCAGTTCCTCACCAGAACCCAGCACAACACCGCTCGGGCCGCTACCGCCACTCGACGCCGACTCGCGGTCTTCAATTCGGCGGGATCCACCTCGAACTCGCGAGCAATTCGAGATTGAAGCCTTTCCATGAATTCGTCCAATTGTTCTGGGGGCACCTGGACTCGACTAGACTCGTCGCCCAGGCTGGCTCGCATCTCCTTTTCAATCTCCAGCACGAAATCACTGCTACCCAGAATTCGCTCGTCCGAGGCCATTCGTTCTTTGCTTCTTCGCAACTCTGACAGCTTCTCACGCCCCCCCACGCTTCGCACCAATCCTCCCCCGCTCAGCTCTGGTCGCTTCCCCTGCCGGATGCCCTCTGCAACGAAGCCACGATACGCGGCGATCGCCTCTTTGGTCCGGACACCGAACTGCTGAAGGACAAACGCCACATCCTGGAAAGGTGCCTCGCGTTTTCCCATCACCGCAGCGTGACCGCACCATGCATATCTGTCCAGGGCCAACATGTTTTTTACCAGACAGGCCCGGACGGGGTTCAAATGAATGTATCGAACCAACTCCAAAAAATAGGCATCTTCTTCGACCAGAATCGACTTGTACCGGTTTTGAAACAGGTGCCCGACCCGGCGGTGACGGCGATTGAATCCCACCGCGTATCCTGTCTGAAGCCGGCGCATGAAGGCGGAAAGCCCTTCATCTCCGGAACGCAGGAGAAGATGGAAGTGGTTTGGCAGCAGGCACCAAGCATAGAGGCGCGTTTTGGTGTCGGATAACAGCTTATCCATCCGGGATAAGAAATCCTCCCGGTCAACTTCGGACTTGAAGAGATTGCGCCGCTCGATTCCACGAGCTATCACGTGGTGCAGGGTTCCAGGTGCGTCGAGTCTCGGACCTCTGGGCATGTAGTATCTTGATATTCTGACGAACTCGGGGAGTCAAGAACGTAAAAAGTGAAGCAACGTCCCCCTCTATGGCGAGCCTGCGGATGATGTCGAATGGAATGCTGACATGCGACCTGCGTGATCGGACAATCGAAAGGGAGTCCGCGAGCCGGCCACGTCCGGTCCTTAGAGCATTTGTTGGCTCGTTATGTCTGGTGGCCTTCGTTGCATGTGATGGCAGCTCGATACAAGGTTTGCAGGGCCCACGCGATGAGCTCTCTTCTCTCGAATCGCCTTTCGCCCTTCTTCCCCTTCGGGATGGCCGGTTAGCCAAGCAAGAGCTAATCGATCCTTTGCCTCCTCCCGTGCTCATCGATTTGCCTCATCTTGTCGCGAGGCCATTCGATGTGAGTCCGTCTGGAGCCATTCTCTACGGCGTATTGGAACGAGGAGGTCTTGCTCTTTGGCAAAAGGACAACCAGGACGAGGCTGCACGAAGAATTGCTTCCTCGGTATTATCTGCTCGTTTTGTGGATGACACCCGAGCTGCCTACCTCGACAGCTCTGGGGCACTATTCGTGACCGGTGAGTCTGTCCCAGTGGCCGAGGATGTGGCCTCGTTTGGACTTGGTCCTGAAGGAGCCTTGTTGATTGCGCGAGATGCGCGATCCTCACGTGGTCCCGGGCTCTGGCTACTCAGTGGGGCTCAGAATGAGTTGCGTCTATCCAGCTCGGGGCTGGATGGCGTCTGGTCGGCTCTTCATGAACCGGTCCTCTCTCCAGATGGGAATCTCATCGCGTTTCTCGGTGGAGATGCCCGTGGCATGTCGGTGCTCGGCGTGGATCTCCATGAACACAAAGAACGCGAGCTGGCACAAGGAGGAGAATTTCCAATCGAGCGTCTCTTCTTTCTTTCGGAAGACGAGCTTCTGCTTTCTGGACGCGGTGTGCTCGGAAGCGATGACAACGCCTTGTTCCTATTAGATGTTGCGAAGAACCAATACGCCATACAACCACTGGGATCAGTGGCTGTTGCCGGAGTGGTTGACGAGAAGGTCCTAGTCTTCGCAGAGAACCTGCATGATGAAGCACGAGTCGCTCGCCGTGCTCTCGTAGACCCGCGAAACGTGGATACTCTCGATCCTTCCATGCTTCCAGCGGTTTTGATCACCGACTGGCAGCAGTACGATCGAGACGAGCCCTCGGATATTGGGCTTGGCCGCATGCACCAAGCTCTAGGCTTCTATGGTATCGAGTACTCTCGTCCGCTGCAGTCCGGCTCGATCAGCAGCTTTTTCTCACATGGCGGCAGTGCTGGTCTTCGTTTCGATTGTGAGTGCAACCGTACCTCGTCGGGCGCGTGCCGCACTGGACACCGAGGTACGGACTTCACGTCGCCCAGGGGAACGAACTTATACGGCTCGGCCGAGGGGACCGTGGATCACCTGGTCACAGGTTGTGTCGAGGGCGACACGAGTTGTGGCAGTGGTTACGGCAACTATGTTCGTCTTCTGCACGCCAACGGTCACCTTAGCTACTACGCTCATATGCAACGGCTGGATGTAGACAGTGGCTCTGGAGGTGTTCCATGTCACCATGTGCTAGGAACGGTAGGGAGCACGGGCAACTCCACAGGACCGCATGTCCATTTCGAGGTGCGCACGGGAAGCAATGTGAGGCTCGATCCGTTCGTGGGAGAATGCAACGACACGGTTACGGCGAGCCTTTGGGTGAATCAAGGGGGCGCTAGCCCAAGCTTCGAGTGTCAGTGCATTCCAAGCTGCTCGGGACGTGAGTGTGGCGATGACGGTTGCGGCGGATCCTGTGGAATGTGCATCGAGGGGCAATGCGATTCGGCTTCTGGTCTTTGTGTTGTGATGGATGACGCAATTCTAGTGACCGAGCACCCAAGTCATGGCGAGGAGTTCTTCGTACAGGAGATGATCCAAAAAGAATGGACAATAAGAAATACCGGCACCACGACGTGGACCCAATCCGGAGGCTATCGTTTGGTTTTCGACGGCGGGGAGAGCTTCGGTGCCCCAACAGAGTTGGATCTCGAGGCATCAGAATCGATTGGGCCAGGAGAGACAAAGAGTTGGTCTATCCAAGCAGAGGTCCCAAGCATGATTGGAACGTGGATTGGCTATTACCGCATGGCGCGCCATGGAGAGGCCTTCGGTGAGCGTTTGCGTCTCGAGATAGAGGCGGGAGCCGATTTCGACGGGGACGGTTATCACGCCGACTGGGCCGGAGGCGATGATTGCGACGACTCGGATCCAACCGTATATCCCGGTGCC
>SKWY01000254.1 GCA_007128675.1 Deltaproteobacteria bacterium
CGTTGGGCTAGTCTTTTTCTCATCGATTGATGGAGCATAGAGGCTCCATTTCGGTGCTCTTTTAGCTCAACCCATTCTCCTGTCGGCGGGATCGGCGCTGGTACTCCTCTCATGGATCAAGAAACATGATCTCTTGGAAGTGAGGATCACCAAGCGGAACGAACCTGCTCGCCCAAATCATTCGGTTCATGCGGCAGGCCTTCCTGGCCATGAAGCGGCCTTCAATAGACCAAGGAACCACAACATGAGCCACGAGCCTGCTTCCCGTCACGTTCTTCCCAACCGGCTTGTGACAGCCCTTCTTCTTGCCGGGATATGTCTTGTGGCCGCCCCTCATGGGCTCGGCTGCTCCTGCTCGAACAGGGGTCACTGCGAGCCTCAATGCGACGAGAAAGAGTGTGGAGACGACGGATGCGGCGGCGTTTGTGGTGAGTGCGACGACGGCATGATCTGCAACAATGAGTTCCATTGCGAGCCGCCCTGCGTGCCCGACTGCGGCGGCCGCGAGTGTGGGAACGATGGATGCGGCGGATCTTGTGGTGAGTGCGACGACGGCATGGTCTGCAACGATGAGTTCCACTGCGCGCCGCCCTGCGTTTCCGACTGCGCCGGCCGCGAATGTGGAGACGATGGATGCGGCGGATCCTGCGGCGAGTGCCAGGAGGATTCGTTCTGCGACGATTCCTTCCTATGCCGGCTTTGCACGGAGCGCTGCTTCGAGGACTGCTGCAGCGATGATCCCTGCGGGAACCCCTGCCCAGAGACCCAAGAAGACACCCTGCTCTGCGACCCTGTCACTTGCACATATCTTTCGCCCGGTTGTCCCATGCACCCTCCGCTACCGGTTTGTGACAACACTACTCCCGCTCCAACGAACAGTGATGAAATCGCCGACTGGCTCCGCGAGAACACTCATCCCTTGGAGTGCTCGGCAGACGGAGAGAGGGTTTACAACTTCGATATCTTGCAAAGGGATTTTGGAGACAACGTGGTCTTCATGTTCGGCGAGGTGCACGGAACAGTCGAGCTTGGCCGCGTAAGCGCGGCGCTCTTCGAGCACTTTGCTCGCTCGGGACGAATCAACTCCCTGACGATGGAGATCGGGATGGATCTTACCGAGCCAATGCGGACCTACGTCGAGACGGGCGCGGGCCCTCTCATCACCGAGTACGACTACGATGTGTTCTCGAGAGACATGTTTCTCGTGACTCTCCTCGAGTCGGCTCGCCAGCTCTACCTCGAAGGCATAGAGCTCAACATCTACGGCTCTGACATCCCGATGCGTCTGGAGTGGGTCAATGAAGAGCTGACGGCCCTGGCAAGCAACGTCTCGGCGGAGACTAGCGGGCTCATTCTGGACACTCTTCCCCCCGTCCCAACGGGGCACTGGATTCTGCCCCTAGCCTACTTCGAGGATGTCGACGACTACTACCATCACATAGCAAACGAGCACGCCACGATATGTCTCGAGCTGAGCGCCGATGGCTGTGATTACCTCCAAGCTCTCGCAGCCGGGTTGTGGACGGGAGCCTTCTCGATGTCCGAGAAGATTTTCACCGCCACATCGGCCGAGTGGGACCTATTCTTCGAACGCCGAGAGCCGGTCATCTTCTACAACTTCTACTCCCGGATTGGCAGTAGCGAGGATCGCACCTACTCACATTATGGAGCCGCTCACGCAGCTCTGGTGCCGGAGTTCGTCGGGGATGCTTCGTCGGTGGCATACAGTCTCCATACGAGCCATCCACCAACCATGGGATCGGTCTACACAACCACGCCCGCCTACGGCCCTGGCAGCCGAATCAGGTACTCCGGCATCGTCTTCGACTTGGACGCCGAGCCCACCCAACTAGCCTCGGCCATGAGCAGCGCCGAGTACTCGGCCTACTGGCTATCGACGAGACACCCGAGCCTCGCGTGTGAGGAGAACCCACTTTCGGACTACGTATCCGGGCAAGAGGGGCTCGTATGCGTAGACAGATGCGGCGACGCGTACAACGCCTTTACGTATATCCCGCGCCTTACACCTGAACGACCAGGCGGTTCCAAGAGCGAGCCGGGAATGGCACAGCGGATAATGAACTACCGTGAGATCGTTGCCGCCAAGGAAATGGAGCGTCTGCTGAAACGGCCCTAGCCCTTTTGCCTAGCGTCCGAAGATGATCCTCTCTCGCCTGAAGAGGCGAGCGGTGACGACGAAGGCGGCCGCCGCCACGATCAGGGTTGCCGCGGCCGATATTAGGAAGCTGTTGACGCACAGCGGCTCTCCCGCGATGAGTTCGCTCAAGAGCAGGAGCTGCGAGAAGCAGGGAATGAACATCATCCATGCCTCCGGCTGCATCGGCTGCATGCTAAGCAGGATCCCGGGCAGCATGGGAATGAACAGAAGAAGCGAGAGATACGTTTGAGCTTCCTTGAAGCTGCGAGCAAAGGTAGCGAGAAGAAGCTGGAGTACCCCGGCGAGGAAAGCCACCGGCAGCATGACGGCGAACATCCACGCTGCGTCCTCCAAGCCTATCACGAGGTCTAGGCCGAGCCCCTCGAAGGAGAAGAGCCGGACCGCTACCTTGAACGCCAGAACCGTCAGCGCCAGGACGGAGGCCGAAAACAGTATCGTTACGCCCAGCTTGCCCGCCATGATCCCGCCGCGAGAGACGGGGTTTATGAGCAAGGGCTCGAGGGAGCCCCGTTCCCTCTCCCCCGCCGTCGCATCGATTGCGACATTCATTCCACCCATGAAGACCGCGAGGACCAAGAAGATGGGCAGCATTCCGAGAAGGCTCGCAGCCAGCCTTCCCGGTGTCGCAAGGTCCACTCTCTCCGTGCGAAGAGGAGTGGCGATGTCGGGGCTGATGCCTCGTGCAAGCAGACGCGACGAGCCAATCTCGTTCCCGTATGCCGCAAGAAGGCGTTGTGCCTCCTGGGCTTGCCTGCGTGTCTTGTTCCTCGAGTCATCCACCAGGAGCCGTAGCCTGACCGGCGTGGCGCTACGGAAGCTCTCTTCGTAGCTCTCGGGAACGATGAGCACCGCGGGTGCCTCGCCATCTTTCACCATCGCCTCTGGATTGTCGGGAGCCTCCAGAATCTTCGCTCCATGAGCGGATAACCAGTTCATGAGCAAAGGCGCATGCTCGGCGCCTACCACGGGAAGCTCGAGGGGCCGATCGGTCCTCTGCCACTCGGCGACGAACCAGAGCGTGACGACCAGCACTAGAGGCCCCACTAGGGGAAAGATGAAAGAAGAGAGCACCGATCGCTGATCTCGAAAGCCATCCACGAGCTCCTTGCTGAAGACCGCTCGAATCACTCCAGACCTCCCCCACCGCCGGTGGCAGCGACGAATGCGTCTTCCAGATTCTCTTTGCCCGTCTGTGCGCGAAGCTCGTCGGGCGTACCGTCCGCAACCACTTTCCCTTTGTCTATGATCACGATTCGACCGCAGAGAGCAGCGACCTCCTGCATCACGTGGCTGGAGAAGAGCACGCAACGACCTTGCTGCTCGAGCCGCCTTATCACCTCGCGCAGCGCCCTCGTGCTCATGACGTCGAGCCCGTTTGTCGGCTCATCCAGGATGACGTTCGGCGGATCATGAACCAAGGCTCTTGCCAGCGCGACCTTCACGCGCTCTCCTTGAGAGAAGCCCTCGACTCGACGGTCGACCAGATCCCCGATGTCGAGAAGCTCCACGAGCGAATTTATACGCCCCTCGAGCTCCTTGCCCCTCAAGCCGTGAAGGTGCCCGAAGTAGCGAATATGCTCGTATGTCGTCAGCCGTGGGTAGAGCCCACGAGAATCGGGCAGCACCCCGATACGACGGCGAACACCGCTCGGATCGGACCAGGCGTCCTTCCCATCCACGATTGCCCTGCCGGCGTCGGGTTCGACCAAGGTATAGAGCATACGCAAGGTAGTCGTCTTGCCGGCTCCGTTAGGACCAAGCAAACCCGTTACGACCCCATCCTTGGCAACGAAGCTGACCTCGTCGACGGCGACTATGGACCCGAAGCTCTTCCTAAGACTCTCGATGGAGATCATTGGAACTCCCTTGCAAAGTCCAAGAAGAAGTCGGTGGGCGGATAGTCCTCGGCGCAGGCGAAATCGAGGTTGCTAGCGGAGCCCGCGTCCAAGAAGTCGGCGATGAGGCCTGGGACACAGGGAACAACTACGACTCCATGACCAGCCCCCGGAGCGACAAGATGCCGTGAGTTCGGCAAGCCTTCGGCCACATCATCGCCCCAGCTCGGAGGTGTAACGGGATCCAAGGCGCCCGATAGAATCAAGACGGGAGCGTCCGAGGTCACGGGATCGTGGTAGCCCTCCGGCAGCTCGGCACGAGGCCAAATCGCGCATGCATCCATAAACGCCCTTGTAAGAGCCTCTCCAAACACAGAGTCCCTAGAGTGCTGCTCCACATCCTCCTCGCTTATCAAGGCCACATCCTCGGAGCAGCCCACGGCGAGCTGCTTCCCGGCGTACCCGGTCAGATCGGCGCTGAACGCAAGAAACTGCGCAGAGAGGGGCGAGAAATCACCTCTTGCGGCCTGGGTGATCGTCCACGGCATTAGCGAGACGAACCGCGGGATGTAGAGGAGATGGCCAAGGGCCATCGTGAAGCCATCCCGGGTCATCACTACCTCTTGTGGGATGCCGCTGCGGGGATGGGGCACTGTCACGGTAAGGGGCTCTTCGAGGCTCGAGAGAAGCTCCTCGAGTGTCTTGTCCAGATCCGGAAACACCTTGGCGCAGTCCTCGTCATCGGCGCATCTTCGCAGCATGAGATCGAGGGCACTTTGCATGTTTTGCGCGCAGAGAAGGGGGTGCCGATTATCCAAGGGATGAACCCCATCCAAGACAATCGTCCGCACCCTCTCCGGATACTGACGCAGGTAGACTAGAGCGGCGCGAGTACCGTAAGAGCCGCCCCAAATGTTGATGCGTTCGTAGCCCAGAGCGGCGCGGACCTCATCCAGATCGTCCATTGCTATCGGGGTCGTGTAGAAGCGAAGATCCGCCTCCAACGTAGACAAACAACGCTCGAAAACGTCGGTTGCGAAAATGCTCGCCGGACTCCAGTCGGGAATCTCGGAGAGGGCGTCCGGCTCCTCCTCGTCCAAGGTGTCGGGGAGACACTCCAAGGGATTGGAGCCTCCCGTGCCCCGCTGGTCCACGAGAACCAAATCGCGCTCGCGCCGCACCTCGGAGAGCATGGCGGCTATGGGCGGCAGCGACTCGGTTGCCGCGAGCCCGGGGCCGCCGGCAAGAAGGAAGAGAGGATCAGGCTCCACGTTGCGATTGCGGGCGGGGATTACGGCGACCCTCAGGCCAATGCGGCGTCCTTCGGGGTCCTGCCGATCCTCCAGCACCTCCACCGTTTTGCAGCGTGCCTCCGTTGCGAGCCCCTCCAGCCAGCAGCGAGAGAACTCGAGAGGCTCGGCCGGGTCGCCTTGCTGGCAGGCAACGAGCGGCAGGGCTATGAGCAGCCAGGCGACCTTGAAGCGAAAAGAGAGCATTCTTTCCTCGAAAGGTTACTCTTCCGGCTGGCCAGAAGAAAGCAGCTGGGCGGACGATACCTGCACGTCCTCGCCAAAGGAAGCGCGAACCGCCCCTTTCGCCCAGCTCGAAAGGGGGCCGGGCAAGGCTCCAAGCAGGATCACCGCCAGCGCGGCCGCCGCGACCCCGAGACGCAGCGCCGATGAGTAGACGGCTCTTGGAGAGGCCGAGGAG
>SKWY01000464.1 GCA_007128675.1 Deltaproteobacteria bacterium
ACTTGTGGCTGGCTCACTTGTGGCTGGCTCACTTGTGGCTGGCTCACTTGTGGCTGGCTCACTTGTGGCTGGCTCACTTGTGGCTGGCTCACTTGTGGCTGGCTCACTTGTGGCTGGCTCATCCAAGGTTACGGCAAAGGGCGTCACGCTTGGGGGTGTCCTCTTGGGATCTCCAATGGCCTGCATGACCTGGTCGGCCAACGGTTGGTCTAGGTTTGTCACGACTCCCACGAGATCCGGCCCCAGCTGCTCCACGTGCATCGTGGTGGAAGACGAGAAGGATGTTTCCGTTTCATCGATGAAAACATTTGCCGCCTCCTCGTCGCCAAAAGCTATGAGCCATGTCGCGAGGGCTGTCTCTCCCTCCTTCGAGTAGACGGCGTACGTATCTCCGGCCCATCCGCAGGCTGCTCCTGGACCGGGCGAGCTCCTTGAATGCTCGGCTATGAAGAGGCGTAGCCCCAGCTCTCCTAGGCTCCCCTTGGCGAGTAGCTCGTAGCCGGCTTCGAGGAGTTTCGTGGACCGATACATCGAGATCTTCTCTTTGCCCACTCCCTGCACGTAACGATCGAACTGAAGGATTTGCTGTGATGTCGTCGGGGGAGTCTCGAAGGCGGCGTTGACCGCTTCCCAGCCCCCGAGGGCGTGTAGCGCATGAACGAACGAAAAACCCGCTAGATACGGAAAAAGTAGAGTTTCCCGGACATATAGCGGTGCCTTCATCAGGCTCTCGTGCTCGGGACCCTCGATCTCCTCCATGACGCCGCTCATGAGAGGGCCCAGGTCGGGAAGGTCGGATAAAGACATTCCAAGGTTCCGAAAAAGGAACTCGTACATTGTATATGTAGCATCACCCTCGACGAGAGCCCGCGCGGCCTTGCTTTCATCGAACGTCACGGTTTCATCTAGAAATCTCTTGAGCTCGAAATGCTGGTCCTGGAGGGCATGAACGATCTCGTGCACGAGGAACATGGATATGTGAAGCCGAGAGAAGGCCGCTTCCGGGTCGATCTCTCCTTCATCGTCCTTTGGGGAAAGATCGAGCGACGACTCTGGTGGCATCACTATAAGGAGCTTCTCTCGGTGGTCGTAGACACCGGTCACTTGCTCCTCGTAGAGATCGAGCATCAAGGCCTCGTAGCTATCTTCCGGAGCGATGAAGCCGAATGCTTGCAGCGTCGCCTGCTGCACCGACAGATCACCGGAGGTTCGCATCTCCTCTATCTCCTTTTGGAGCAGCCAGCTGATTGCTTCCGGAGTCCCTTCGAGGACCTCCAAAGGCTCCTTGAGCAGCAGGCGTCGCAGGTCCTGCGTCTCGAGGATCATCTCCTTGGCCAGGGCCCCAAGCTCACCTGAGAGCGGCTCTAGACGTGGCCGCTCGCTAATCTGGGGAGCCTCTGCCTCGTGCCTTGGTGCTCCATTGTCCTGCGCGACTCTTGCGGCGCTACAGCCGGCCGTCAGTACGAGCAGTAGCGTGGCGAGATACCCCCGATGGATTCTTCGAGTTTGCATGATGTACCTTTATTTCAGTGAGTCTGTAACTGGCCTTCTCTTTTTTTCGCCGAGCCGGACTCTAGCTACGGCATTGAACTTTGTTCCTCTCGAGCCCGGCCAATAATCTCCGGCGCTTTGGGGCTTTGAGCTCCTCAAACGCAGGCTACGATCTCCTGCGCCATGGCGCTCCGTTCTCCTCGAGCCCAGCCAATGATCTACTGCGCCTTCGAGATGGAATCCCGCGCGATTTTCACCGGCACTGTAAGACTTCACCTGCGCTTGATCTGGATGCCTAGCCAAGCCCGAATCGGGGCATGTCATGGAGCTGTTCCTCGAACCGGGGACCTTATGTCTACTGTGACTCGGCATCCCGGAAAGCATCCCTTGACTCCCCTGGCGCGCCCAACCGCGTGGGCTCCGAAGCGAACTAGGAGTCATAGAGGTCTGGGTATTCCCCATTTGATTGGGTCCAGTAGGCCACCGGGGTCGAAAGCCGTCCTAAGCTTGCCGGCTACGTCTCTGGTGGCTCGCTCGACCTCCAATCCAATTTCGTCCGCGAATCGTGCCGCGTAACGATGCGGAATGAACCCCATTTCAGCCAGCTGCCTGCTGGCATCATGAGCGGTATCTCGAAGCTCGACGGAGTTTTCGTTCTCCTCCGGCGAAAGCCAGGCGACATGGATAATTCCATGGTAGCCACCGGGAATCGGACGAACGAGAACGATGGGCACGAGGTCTCGACGGGCGAAGAGATTCTCCACCGTGCTGGCGCCATCCACCAGCATGGAGGCTGGTCCGTGAAAGGCCAAGATCTCCAGCTTTGCTCTTTGATTCTCTTTGCCGAGGCCGGGAAGGTGCAGGGCGATTGGTAGATCCTCGATCGGGTCGAGGGAAGGGGCCACTCTTAGGAGGTCGCCGAGGGCCAGTGGATCCTCGAAGCTTCCTCCACGTCTACTCGCCTGGTACAGGGCCTGCGCGAGACGTACCCGTTTGTACTCGAGCTCCGGCAGGCTGTCGCCGGAGAAGTCGACCGCGAGCCAAGCCAGGGGTTCGTTCGGGTGCCTCTTGCGGATCCTAGAACCACCAAGGAGCAGGTGGGGAAGGGTCCAGGGAATGACGTGTGCCTCCTCGAAGAGCCGGGTACGCGCCAGCCGGATCGAGGCCGCGATGGCCGCTCGACACGCCGATGCCGGCAGTAGCAGCCTTCGAAGATGGCGGCGGCGATACCGTAGCGATAGGGATAGGCGGGTTGCCAGGCCGGTAGATCCCCTCCAGCCAGCGAACAGCGGCAAGAGATCCGGAAGAGGGCCACGTCCCCACCAAGCATCGCCGGTTGCCCTGGATCCGGTCCGGACGATGCTTCCATTCGGAAGAACCGCCTCCACGCCAAGTACGAGATCGTCTACATTGCCGATTGCGAGCCCTTGTCCGTCGCCATCGAAAAGGCAGCTGGCCCAGGGGCCGATAACCCGGGGAGCCGAGGAAAGGGGCAGGGCCAGATCGCCTCCCTCGTCCAGAAGCCTGGCTTCGAGGTCCGCCCAGCTAACACCTGGCTCCACAACCGCGTACCGCCGGGAGTGGTTGATCTCCAGGATGCGGTTCATCAAGGAGAGATCCAGCAGGATGCCCCCATTCCCGGGGGGCTCGAACCTGGTCGTCTCGAGGCCTGGGGCCATGGGGAGGATCGGGACGTCGTGCTTCTTGGCTGCCTCGAAGACAGCACGCACATCCTGGTTCGCCGTCGCCTTGACTACCAGTACGTGGCCGTGCTCCTCATGGGGGCGGACTCTTGCCTCACCCGTTATGGCGACGAGGTCACTTGCTAGAGCCGTGGTTGGTGCTGTGTGGATTCTGGCCCTAGTCGTGCTCATCGGGCATTCCCATTGACAGAAGCGAGAGCACTCGCCGGAGCAACAGCAGGTGGCCGGACACGCGAATCTGCCGCCGAAGGATGTCGGCGAAACGGACCTTGCCGTGGCAGATGGCCAGAAACGACGCTAGCGTGCCGGCGGCTCGAGCCTGCGCGCCGGTCGAACGGTTTTGATCCAGTCGAATGGTGTGACCATCGAATACCAAATGCGTCTCCATGCCTCCGGCGGCCAGCGCCACGACCCCTCTGGTTTGTCTGGCGAGGTTGACGCCTTCGTTCGTTCTCAGGGCCGACGAGACCCTATCTCGCACCAGGAGCGAGAGGAAATGCATGTCGTCGGCGGGCTCTATCATCAAGCGAAGCACAGTATCCTTATACAGGCATTTCTCGAGGCGATGCCAATCCGGCCGAAACCGGCGGCGGCGGCTCCGGTTCGGCCGCGAAGGTAGCCGGCGCCTCTGTTGGAGCCCCAACCACGAGCCCAAAGCTGGAAGACATATTCGAAGTGGATGGAGCCAGGCCCCGGTTCATGTGCGAAGAACCGAGTCATCGGGACATACGAGCAGAACGTTTCTGGCGCAGCCCAATAGGTCCGCTTCGTCCACGCAGCTTTGGCGCGCACCTAGAATCTCCAACTCGTCGTTCATATCGTTCCAAACGAGAAATGGGGCAACCACGTCAGGTGGATCCAGAAGCCAAACTTGATTGATCTCTCCCTTGGTCAGGACGAGGGAGGGGTGGGCGCCTTCGGAGATGGGCTGCTGACCTTTCGATGCCGTGCGGGTTTCAGCCGAGCGCAGGGATCGCCTGACGGCGGCGCGATCGAGTTCGCTGGGAACACCCTTTTCCAGAACGAACCAGAGTCGAAGCACGATGTCGGCTTGTCCAGCTGGGTTGACGTTCTCCACCGGCTCGAACCAAAAGCTGCCCCCCTTTCCCGTGCGAGCCTGCAGCATGGCGAGCACGCCAGCGGCGATGGACTGAACTCCGCGCCAGGTGAACGTACCCAGTATCTCGGGCGCGCTCACCTCGAAGAGGATGCCTGTCTCCTCGTGTCGAAACGCGAGGAGCGAAAGGCTCACCTCCGAGGTTCGATGTCTGGCGGGGCTGTCCATTGCCCCACCCTCATAGTCATCCGTTGGTTGAGCCGGAATTCGGGCTGGCCCCCAGCCATTGCGCTCGCCAAGGGTTCTGGAAAAACGGCTTTCGATTACGGTTCTGCATGCCGCGGCTCAAGGCGAGCATTCGATCTCGATGTCCTCGGTTACTCCGAGCAGGGAGTGAAGTCCGCTAGTCCTGATCGTCAAGAGCAGGCGCAGCTCATGGTCACAGTAGGGAACGAGCATGTCATTGGGCGTGTAACCCTCCAGCCGAAGCTCACGTCTCTCACCCGCCTCGAAAGGCTCTTCGGACCCTTCGGGGAGGTGGACTCGAAGGTGTACGGCAGGCTCGTTGGTTCTCCATGCGGATCCTTCGAATAGTCTTGCGTACTCCAAGCTCGCTGTTTGATCTCTTGCGTTCGCGCCGGCTTCGAGCACCAAGACCAGGTCGATGTCCGCTGGGTCGAAGGGCTTGCCCGGGTCGGCGAGAATCCGTGCTTCCGATATCGATGGTCGAATCAGATCCTCGGCGTTCAGCTGGCTACACGAAGCGGCAGCCGAAAGAGCGAGGCTCACAAAGAGGAGGTGAGCGGGTGATGGGCGTCTTCTGAAGGAGGCGAGGGGCATCACCTCCAGAGAATGGGCACGAGTAGGCTCCTCGCCGCAATTCGGTAATTATCCTCTGGGGCGGCTCCACCACCGTGCCGGGCCCCTGCGCATCCCGTTTCTCCCGGCACTAGAAAGCAGGATCAGCTCGCGAGGGATCTCGAGTCGAGTCCGCAATGGGCTCGAGCCGAACGAAGACCTCGTCGGCGAGTTCGTACGCGGCGCCAGTCAGGAAGTCGACGAGCAGTCCCGGAAGAATCAAACAGAAGACATTGCCTATGACGACGGCACTCACTTTGCGTTCGACTCGCGTAGTCACGGGCTCGTGGCCCTTTGCATGGAAGGTGACTTCTAGCGGCTCAAGACGTTCCATCGAGAGGCTGTACGGGGTCTCGAATGTGCCCACCCCGGCGATATGCACCTTGGCTTGCTCAGGCTCTGAACGGAAGCTGACCTCCTGATGCGTGCCGTGAAGGAGGGTGGCGCAGCCAGGGCCGACAAGGGCGATGCAAGCTAATAACATCCAAGAACAGAGCGGTCGAAACAGGAGGCCGACGGCTCTCGAGCCAAAGGATCCTACTCTCATGTCGGCCAAGAAGTGCATGTCAAAAGGGTGAAGTCGCAGCGACCATAGGTCAAGAAATCGGCCCCTCTTGAGATTACCAGAGTCCGAGCGATAGGCCGGCAACGCGGTATTGGGCGGCAAGGTCGAACACCATGCTTGCCCTCCACTGATAATCGAAAAACGTGAAGAGAAGGAAGTCCAGACCGCCGGTCCAGTGAAGCCTCCCTCGGACATCGTTAAAACGCGAAGGCTCCAGCCAGAACCCCCCTCGAATCCTAACCTTGTCGGGTATTGCCTCCGTCTCTCCACCAACACGAAACCCCAGGCTCATTCTTTGCCTTGTGAGCTGCAGCTTGTCTTCGAAGTACGCCTCCAGACCCGCGGCGGGAGCGCCTTCTCTCGGAGGCGGTCCAATGAGGAAGAGATCGGCGCTAATCAGCATTCCCGTTCGAGCCGGCTTCCTCGGCAGAGAGATTTCGGTGTTTGGAAGCGGCTTGTTGATGCTGCCGTCTCCGAGCCAGATAGCTGTGCCGAAGGACGCCTCCCATGGTCGCACCACCGCGGGAGGCATGTCGGATGTCGGTGCTTCTCGCAGATCCGCTATCCCCCGAAGCTTCAAGGAAGCACCGAAACGATAATTCTTGTCCGTGGGACGAAATAGAATGTCGGCGCCGAGATGTGGATGACTTGTCTCTATGGGCTCCGAGTCTGTCTGTCGTATTAGATAGCCTATCGAGTGGATTCCTGCTCCAACTATCCATGTATCCCCTGGTAGTGCGTAGGCTGCCCCGGCCACGGCCCGATTCGTGCGCACCTCTCTTCCTCTACCGCTAGGCTCGGTCATCCCCATGCTCTCCGCGAATAGACCGACTCCGAGAGGCCCGAATCTTACGAGCACTCCCGTGGCGAGGAGACGTAGTCCTGCTGGCGTGACTTCTCCGCTGTTCGTGAGATCGAGATCACCGGCTGGGAAGAGCCAGGAAAACATCCCATCCCAATGAAAGTAACCCGCCTCGTCTGGTCGTCTGTTGGCAAGCGATGCCAGGGAGGTGAGCGTTCCTTCCGCGCCCTCGGCCACCGCCGTGTAGGCCCCCCCGAGGCCTCGAAGTCTGACGCCGTAGAACGGACCGATCGGGGGAATCTCAACTGGATGAGAAGAGTCGTAAGGGGGAAGCTCTTCGTGCTCGGTCGCGCCCGCCGTGCTCGAAGATAGGAGAGCGAGAGACAGCATGAGGAGCGAGCCCGCTTGCATGGTAGGTAGTCTTTTCAATATGAGCACAACCTAACCCAGGTGAGCATCCAGCGTAATCTCATGCTTCAATGTAAGGGGAGCGCTTTCTCCAAATGAAGGGTCGTGGACGAAAGGGTCAGGAGTGAATGGGTCATGCGCGAAACGCCCGAAAGGATCGCTCGCAAAAGAGTCATGTGCGGAGGCTAGGCTTGGTGGAAGACCGAAAGAGCGATACTCGAAAGAGTGACGCCCGAAAGGATCGCTCGCAAGAGAGTCATGTGCGGAGGCTAGGCTTGGTGGAAGACCGAAAGAACGAACCGAAGCTCTGTTCTCACGCGGTGAAGCAGATGGCCCTTCGAGCCGGATTCGATCTGGTGGGTATCGCGAAGCCGGAAGCAATCGCCTCGACAAGACTCGACTCATGGCTAGGCAACGGGTTTGGGGCCGGGATGACGTGGATGGAGGCAAGTCGTGATGCTCGGCTGAATCCGCGCAGGCTATTGCCGACCGCTCGCTCGATCATCGTCCTTGCAGTCAACTACTTCCATCCAGGAAGCAACGAGCTTGCTGGAGGAGGGAGGATCTCGAGGTACGCCTGGGGAAGGGACTATCACCGTGTCCTTGGCGCAAGGTTGAGATCGCTTCGTCGTTTGCTCGAGGGCGAGCTGCCGAGTATTCGCTCCTTCCACGGAGTAGACGCCATTCCAATGATGGAGAAGGTGTGGGCGCAAAGGGCTGGTCTCGGATGGATCGGAAAGAGCGGCAACCTCGTCACGCGCCGATACGGTAGCTGGGTCTTTCTGGCGACGATGATGGTAGACGAAGAGGTCGAGCCCGATGAGCCACATCCCGATCACTGTGGGAGCTGCGAGCGATGCATCGAGGCTTGTCCCACCGGAGCAATCGTCTCTCCCGGTGTGGTCGATTCGAGGCGATGCGTTTCCTACAACACGATCGAGAACAAAGAGAAATGCCCCGATGGCGTAGCCGAGCGCTCCGATCGATGGCTCTTCGGTTGCGACGCGTGCCAGGACGCTTGTCCTTGGTCGAGAAGGTTTGCAAGGTTTTCCAGGGAACCCGACTTCGCTCCCCGAAAAGAACTCATGTCCATTTCGACCTCTGAAATAGCGGCTTTGGATGAGATCGCATTCGATGGGTTGACTCGAGGCAGCCCGTTGCGGCGAGCGGGATTGGAGCGTCTTCGCCATAACGCCAGGCTCGCGTTGCGGCTTGCAAGGGGTAAGGACGGCGGCGGCCCTTAGCATTCTGAATCTTTCAAAGCAAGCCCCAAAAGAACGAGGGGTTCATCTGGCATGCGAAAAATCTTGTCAAAATGCACTTGACGGACGAGTTTCCACTGTGATCTAAGACTCTGGCCACGGGCTGCTCGATCGATGTGATCGGGAGTTCCGGGTTTCACAAAGAAAAGATAACTACCTCTCGGGGAGAGACAAACATGACCCAGGGACAATTCAAGAAGGATTTCGCCGATCTCGTGCAGAAGCGTTTCGAAGGTGCCACCAAGAAGGAGGCCACCGCGATGCTCGAGGATCTCATTGCTTACATTGCGAAGAACGCCAAGAAGGACAAGGTGAACATTCCTGGTCTCGGCATCTTCACGGTTCGCAGCCGTCCGGCGCGTATGGGCCGCAACCCGCAGACCGGTGAGAAGATTCGCATCAAGGCCAGCAAGAAGGTTGCTTTCCGTGCCTCCAAGGCTTTCAAAGAGGCCACCGGAACGGCTCCGAAGCCGAAGAAGTAACATAGCTTCGGCAAGGCAGATGTTTTGACGTAAGGGTTTCGAGCCGTTGTCCGGCTCGAGGCCCTTTCGTATTTTTGGGGCCAAAGACCAGATATCCCAGACTATAGAGAGGAAGGCATGAACGATAAGGACACTCATCTTCCCATCATCGGCGGTCGTTCGATTGCTTGTTCTCCCGTTCGAGAGATTCTCTCTCCATGGGATGGGAGTGTCGTCGGCAAGGTCGCTCTCGCTGGGTCTTCCGAGATCGATACGTCGATAGCTTCGGTGTCCGAGGCCGCTTCCTCCATGGCCAAGGCGCCAGCTTGGCAAAGGGCGGCTTGGCTCGAAGCGATTGCTTCGGGCGTAGGGCGTCATGAGCAAGCTCTGATCAAGACGATCTTGGCCGAGGCCGGAAAGCCTTTGAAGCTGGCCAGACTAGAGGTCCAGCGCGCCAAGCAGACATTCTCGCTTGCCGCCGAAGAGGCGCGCAGACTCGATGGCGAGGTCATACCCCTTGATGCCGTTTCCGCCGGCGAAGGTCGTGTTGGTCTCGTTCGTAGATTTCCGCTCGGGCCGATTGCCGCCATCACTCCTTTCAACTTTCCTCTCAATCTCGTCGCTCACAAGGTAGCACCAGCCATAGCGGCTGGTTGTTCGATACTCGTGAAGCCAGCGGATCAGACTCCGTTGACGGCCTTGCTTCTTGCTCGCATTTTGCTGGAGGCCGGTCTTCCTCCTGGAGCGATGGATGTTACGCCTTGTGAGGTGGCTGACGCGATGGCACTCGTCGAGGACGACCGTCTTCGGGCCCTCTCCTTCACGGGCAGCGCCAAGGTCGGCTGGGAGCTGAAGGCGAAGGCGGGAAGGAAGCGAGTGCTCCTCGAGCTGGGAGGCAATGCAGCCGCGATCGTTCATCACGACGCCAATCTCGATGAGGCAGCGAAGAGATGTGCCGCGGGCGCCTTCGCCTACGCGGGACAGGTGTGCATCTCGGTCCAGAGGATTCTGGTCCACGCAAGCCGCGGCGATGAGTTCATGGAGAAGCTTCTTGCCGAGTCGCGCGCGCTTCCTGTCGGCGATCCATCGGATCCCGAAGTCATGGTCGGTCCAGTTCGGTCCGATGCCGACGCCGAGAGGATCATGACATGGATAGAAGAGGCAAGGTCCAAGGGGGCAAGTGTTCTCATGGGCGGGTCTCGCGACTCCAGAGTGATGGCCCCAACGGTTCTATCAGAGGTTGATCCATCCTGCTCCGTCTGGGCCGAGGAGGTCTTCGGCCCCGTCGTGGCGGTTGCTACCTACGATGATGAGGAGGATGCCCTCAACCGAGTCAACGATTCTACTTACGGACTGCAAGCGGGAATCTTCACAAGGGATATTGGGCTGCTGACTCGGGCCTGGAACGAGCTCGAGGTAGGCGCGATCATTCACGACGATGCCCCCTCCTTCAGGGTGGATCATATGCCTTATGGTGGCGTGAAGGGCTCTGGCATCGGGCGAGAGGGAGTTCGGTACGCAATCGAAGAGATGACGGAGATGCGGCTGCTCGCCATGCGCGGTTGAGCGATTTCAATCATCGAGCATCGTGCTCGCCCTCCCGCCGAACAATGCGGCGATGGAGCGAATAGGGGATATTTCATGCACTACACCAGCACGTTCGTCGTATCCACCGAAGGTCGAGGAACTCACGAAATCACGCGCGGGGTCCAGGAAGCGGTCGCTGCCTCGAACATCCGTGAGGGTCTCTGCAACGTGTTCATCCATCATACCAGCGCCTCGCTAATCATCTCCGAGAACGCCGATCCCGACGTAAGACGTGATCTCGATGCTTTCCTCGATAGGCTGGTACCCGATGGAGATCGGCTCTACTGCCATACCGCGGAGGGTCCAGACGATATGCCCGCGCACGTCAAGTCGTGCCTCACCCAGCCCTCCATCTCCATCCCCGTCATCGAATCGAGATGCGCCCTTGGGACATGGCAGGGGATCTATGTTTGGGAGCACCGGAGGCGAGGACATAGACGGAAGGTCTCCGTAACGGTGGTTTGTTGATATGGCGTGGCCATGAGTTGTGTGTTTCCCCGCGGGGACCATGTTCAACATTGACACCCCCAGTTTCATGGAGGACGCTGCCAGGCTTCGATCGAGTCCTCTGGTTCCAGGCGAGCGGGGCCCTTCGGCCACATGCTCGATAAGGAGGAGTTACGTGCCACCGGCTCCCAGCCATCCGTATTCCAGATCACGGGTCCTTCCTTTGGTGGTGCTTCTTTCGCTGTCGCTTCTCATTGTTTGCTGTCGCGGCGGCGGCCCTGGTTGCTTCTCTTCGTTTGATGGCCGAGCCGGGCAGGCAGCAAGGGTCATACTCGCGTCAACCACGTCCACGGATGATACGGGGCTCTTCCAGGTGTTGATCCCGGCCTTCGAGGAAGCTCATCCAGAATATCGGGTGTCGGTGATAGCGGTCGGTTCCGGTCAAGCGCTCGCTTTAGGGCGCTCTGGAGATGCCGATGCCCTGCTCGTTCACGCGCCGCGGGAGGAGGAGCGGTTCATGAAGGAGGGTCATGGCGATGTGCGTAGGGAGGTCATGTACAATGACTTCGTCATCGCGGGACCGCCTTCGGATCCTGCTGGGATTTCAGGTATGGAGGATGCCAAAGAGGCACTTCGTGCCATAGCCGGAAGCGAGGGAAGGCTCGTATCTCGTGGTGATGGATCGGGCACGCATTTGAAGGAGCAGGAGCTGCTGGAGTCATCTGGGCTCGATGGATCGTCGGACTGGATCGACTCCATCGGTCAGGGCATGGGCGAGACGCTCACAATGGCCTCCCAGCGGCAGGCCTACGTTCTTTCGGATCGGGGCACCTTTCTCTCGATGAGGCAAAGGCTCGATCTGCGCGTACAAGTCGAAGGCGATGAGAGTCTCTTCAACCCATATGGGGCCATTCTTACCCATAAGGCGAGAAACCCCAAAGGGGCGCGAGCTCTTGTCGACTGGCTGGTTTCGCCAGCCGCCAAAGACATCATTCGAGAGTTCGGGGTCTCGGAGTACGGCGAACCTTTATTCGTTCCGCTTGGAGACTAGATAGAGAGATGCAGGTATTCACCGAATCAATTGGGCAGGCGACGAGGCTTCTCTTCGAGGGGTCGGGCGGTATCTGGCCCGTGATTCTGACCACCCTGGAGGTGGCGTTCTTCTCGACGCTCGCCGGCTTCGTGCTCGGCGTGCCCATGGGCTTTTTGATGGGAGCGACACGATTTCGGGGCCGAAACATCTTCATAGCCGTGACGAACACCTTCATGGCGGTGCCGCCGGTAGTCATCGGTCTCTTGGTAATGATGGTCTTGTCGCGGCAAGGGCCGCTCGGCTCCTTCGGGCTCTTGTACACCGTGGATGCCATGGTGATAGCGCAGACGCTAATCTCCACTCCAATCATCGCTGGTCTCACCGCCGCGGCTGTTGGGACGGTACCGCGAAAGCTCAGGCTTCAGGCACGCTCCCTTGGAGCATCGAGATTCCAAGAGGCGCTCTTGGTAATTCGGGAGGCGCGCTTGGGAGTGCTCGCGGCGGTTGCAGGAGGGCTGGGGGCAGTGATTAGGGGTGTAGGTGCCGTCTTGATTGTTGGGGGCAACATCGAGGGAGAAACCAGGGTGTTGACGACCGCGATAGTGCAGGAGTCCAGACGAGGAGACTTCGCGAAGGCGTTGGCCCTTTGCGTGATCTTGCTCGTCATTGCCTTGGCACTCAATGCCTTCATCACCTGGTATCAGCACTACTCGGAACGCTCGGAGAACGCCTGATATGACAGAGGGCATCACCAGACGCAGGCCTAGGCCAAGCAGCGGGCGTACTCTCGCCGGCGAGCGAAGAAGTGAGATCCGATGGATGTCCTAGGAATGACACTGCGAGCGGAAGGGCTGAAGAAGAGCTTCGGCGCCCGTGTGGTCGTGGATATCGAATCGCTGGAGGTCGCCGCGGGTCGGACGCTGGCAATCCTCGGGCCTTCCGGCGCGGGCAAGTCCACTCTCCTGTCGATTCTCGGTTTGCTCGAGAAGCCCGACGCTGGGACGATCTATCTCGACGGCAGGCCGGTACACTTTCGCGACAAGAGTGCGCGGATGCACATGGCGGCCGCGTTTCAGAGTCCCTATCTCTTTCGGGGGACCATCGCCGATAATGTGGCCTATGGCCTCAAGCTGCGCAGGGTTCCTTCGCGGAAAAGGCGAGAGGACATCTCCAATGCTCTGGCTCGTGTTGGTCTCGAGGGCTGGGAGGATAGGGGAGTGCACACCCTCTCCGGAGGAGAGGCGCAGCGAGTTGCTTTGGCGCGGGCCATGGTGCTTCGGCCGAGCGTGCTCTTTCTGGATGAGCCCCTAGCTTCCCTGGATCCTCTAGCCAAGGGAGCTCTGGCGTCGGATTTCTCGCGCATCATCCGCGAGGACTCCATGACTACCGTCTATGTCACTCACGATCAGAACGAGGCGGTGTCCATCGCCGATCAGCTCATCGTGATGCGAGACGGACGCTCCGTGGCGCAGGGCGAGACATACGAGGTAATGGGCTTGCCTCCCGATGAGTGGACGGCGGAGTTCTTGGGGGCGGGCGAGCCTCTGGAAGGCGAGGTAGTGGAGTCGGGCGATGATCTGCTGGGAATAGACATAGGCGGCCAGAAGATATGGGCCGTTGGGACTTTTTCGAAAGGAGAGCGGGTATTGGTGGGAGTTCGGCCCGAAGACGTCCTTCTTTTCGAGGGTGAAGCCGATATTCCCCGTTCCACCGCCCGCAACCGCCTCGATGCGCGAATAGTGGACGTCCGAATGTGGGGGGTGATGCATCACATAGTCTTGAGAACCGACGGGGGCCTCATTGCCTCACGGGTTTCCCATTTCTCGGTCAGAGACATGGGGCTGGCTCCTGGCGCCTTCGTCCAGGCGGTCTTCAAGGCTACCGCGGTGCGAGTGCGTTTGGCCCCCGGGAATGGATCGAGTCGAAGTTCGGAGCGTGGTAGCTTCTCGGATGTCACGACAATGGGAGCAGGTGATTGATGGCGACCGACTCTTACGGAAGGAGAATCGACTACCTTCGCATCAGCCTCACGGACCGCTGCAACTTGAGATGTGTCTACTGCATGCCAAAGGAGGGTGTTCCCTGGCGCGATCATGCCGAGATACTCTCTTTCGAGGAGATAGAACGCTTCGCGGCGATCGCGGTGGAGGAGGGCATCTCCAAGATCCGTCTCACTGGAGGAGAGCCGCTGGTGCGCAGGGGCGTTGTGGATCACATTCGTCGCCTCAAGGCCATGACCGGCCTCGAGGAGATCGCCTTGACCACCAACGGCATATTGCTCGGGAAGTATGCCGAACAGCTCGCGCGTGCCGGGCTCACGCGGGTGAACATTTCTCTGGACTCCCTTGATCCGAAGGTCTTCTCGAGGATTACCCGTGGCGGCCGGCTCTCCGAGGTTCTTGTCGGGATCGAGGCGGCACTAGCCGCGGGAATGGGCCCGGTGAAGCTGAACACCGTTGTGATTCGAGCCTTGAACCAGGACCTCTTGGCCTTTGCTCGTCTGACGCTGAACCGGCCTCTCCACGTCAGGTTCATCGAGTACATGCCTGTTGGGCGGACGCATGGAGTCGGCTGCGGTGTTTCCCAAACGGATTGGAGCAAGGCGAACTTCGTATCCGCCGAGGAGATCCTGGAGCGCCTCTCAAAGGAGGGAACGGCCGCGGGACTCGGCGAACCAAGGCCCTTGGAGAGTGAGCAAGCACCAGGAGGGTGGGGGCCGGCTAGATACTATAAATTCCCCCAGGCGGAAGGGACGGTGTGCGTCATAAGTCCCCTTTCCCATCATTTCTGTGGTCAATGCAATCGTCTTCGGCTCACCGCCGACGGCCGCCTAAGACCATGCCTCTTCGCTGACGAGGAGATTGATGTGAAATCGGTCCTGCGTTCCGGCAACGACGAGGAGCTTCGAAGGCTCATAGGCATTGCACTTCAGTCAAAGCCCGAAAACCACGGCATGCGGCTGGGAACGGGACGCGGCATGTCTCAGATCGGAGGTTGAAAGCTAGTGAGGAATGAAGAGACGCGGCAAGGTCGAGTCGTTTCCGTAAATCTTTCGGAAAAAAAGGGTATGCGCAAGACTCCCGTCGAGCACGGCCTTGCCGTGCTCGAGAGAGGTTTCGATGGGGACGCGCATGCTGGAGAGTGGCACAGACAGATAAGTCTTCTGGCACGAGAGTCGATTGACTCCATGGTTGCGAGAGGACTCGATGTGGGTGCCGGTGATTTTGCTGAAAACATCACAACCGAGAACATCGATCTGCTCGCTCTTCCGATTGGTACACTCCTACAGGTCGGTGAGGTGCGGCTCGAGGTGACACAAATCGGGAAGACGTGTCATAACCGCTGCGCCATCTATCATCAGGCCGGTGACTGCGTGATGCCGCGCGAAGGTATCTTCGCGGCCGTCAAGACGCCTGGTGAGATTGCCGTGGGTGATTCGATAAGTATCATCGAGCTCGGCTGTGGGCAGGCGAGCGAGAGTGCGGAGTGACATCATGAAGCGAGAGCTAAGAGTTGGGGTGCTCACTTGCTCCGACACCCGGGCGGCTGGGGAGGCGGAGGATACGGCGGGCAAGGAGCTGGAGCGCTTATCGAGAGAGTCTGGCTGGAAGGTGGTTCACTACGCCATCTGCCCCGATGATGAAGCCCCTATCGCAGAGGCCTTGATCGAGATGGCACAGTCGCGGGAAGCGGATGTGATCTTCACCTGTGGCGGCACTGGTCTCGGTCCACGTGATGTTACCCCGGAGGCCACCTCCAAAGTCTGCGACAGGGCTGTCCCGGGGATCGCCGAGGCTATTCGCGCCGAAAGCCTCCGAGTAACGAGGAGGGCAATGCTCTCCAGAGGCTATGCGGGCATCAGAGGAAGAACTCTCATAATCAACCTGCCTGGTAGCAAGAAAGCTGCGAAGGAGACGTTCGGCTTCGTTGCCGATCAGCTCGAGCATGCGGTCGAGATGATAGCTGGTGGAGGGCATTGAGTGCCGCGAATGGACCCGCCGCCCTCATGGCTCATCCCTGGGCGTTACGCCAGCGAGGCCGCTGCTCATGAAGAGCGCGCGCGCCTTGCTCGTCGGTTGAAGCCAATGCTCGATGACGTGGTGCGGGGCCGGGATCAGCGGGCCGCAAGAGAGCTGGACCCAGTGTCTTTCGTGCATCGAGTGCGGTCCCCTTCCGATCGGGAGCTGGTCGGCCTGCTAGCCTCCTCTCTTGCATACGGAAATATCAAGGTCATCAAGAGATCCATTGCGAACGTTCTGTCCATCGTGGGTTCGAGCCCCTCGGCCAGAGTCGCGAGCATGAGCCTCGCCGATCTGAGAGGAGAGCTGTCCGGCTTCGTCCATCGCTTCACACGAGGCGATGACGTGGCGGCCTTGCTCTTCGCTGCGGTTAGATGCCAAGAGGCCAACGGGAGCCTCGGGGCTCTGTTCACGAGATGTTACGACGAAAGCAATGGAAACCTGCGCCAGGCGAGTTGTCGTTTCGTCTCGAGGATTCGAGGGGTCGAGATGCGCCCCTGCTGGCCGGAGGGAGAGCTTCCGAAGGGGTTGTCCTATCTCTTGCCCGATGGGCGCGGTCCCGGCGCTTGCAAGAGGCTCCATATGTATCTGCGCTGGATGGTTCGCGGTCCGGATGGGATCGATCTAGGCCTTTGGAAGAACCTTCCTCCCGCGATTCTTCAGATGCCGCTGGATACGCATACGAGCAGAATATGTCGCTACCTCGGCCTCACCAATCGAAGAGATGCTTCCTGGAGGACCGCCGAGGAGGTCACCTGGCACCTTCGTGGCATAGACCCCGAGGATCCTGTTCGCTATGATTTCGCCTTGGCTCATCTAGGTATCTCCGGTGGATGTCGCCACATTGAGGATGAGAAGATCTGTTCCTCTTGCGCTCTTCGAGATGCGTGCAGGGTCTAGGCTTTGCTTCCCCCATTTCGATGACAGCTCAACCCGACGAAGGACTCGCCCATCCACCAAAAGCTCTTCCTTGCCCGCTTTGTTCGTCGCGGAGCACGGCCCCATGGGCCGAGAGCGCCGGTTCTTCGTTTCTGCGGTGTCATGACTGCTTGCTGACCTTTCGCCATCCATCAGCGTGGCCTAGTAGGGATGCCGAGCTCGCTCGCTACTGCCTGCATCGAAACGAGGACGAGGACCCCCGTTACCATTCCTATTTGTGGCGGCTTGCCGGACCCGTCGTCGAGCGCCTTCCGGAAGGAAGCCTGGGGCTCGACTTCGGCTGCGGGTCCGCGGCCGTCATGTCCTCATTGTTTCGAGAGCACGGCCATCAGATGCGGGAGTACGATCCCTTCTTTGCACCGGCCAGGGAGCCTCTTGCCGGAGAGTACGATTTCATCACCCTTTGTGAGGTGCTCGAGCATCTGCACAGCCCAAGCGAGGAGCTGGAGCTGCTAAACGGCCTTCTTCGACCAGGCGGGCTCATTGGCGTGATGACCGTGCTGGTCGATGATGGGAGCGATTTCTCGAAATGGTACTACGCGCGCGATCGTACTCATGTATGTCTATTTCACGAAGAGACGCTGAAGTGGATCGCTGGCAGGTGGCGCTGGCGGCTCGAGCGGATCCGCCGGGATGTGACCATCTTTCGAAAGAACGCTTGACTCGCAGAGGCGAGCCAAGATCTCGTAGGCTCCCGGAGCCGACATGTCGGTCCTTGGGAGTCTTCAATCCAGCGATCGGCCTTGCCCCAGGCTTCTTGGGGGTCAGTTTTCGGTTGCGACGTCGAGGGTGATTCTTGAAGGCTCATCGGAGCCGAGCCGGAAGCTCGCCGGGTTCGACAGGCGAATCTCATAGGCTATCAGAGAGTCGTCTAGCACGAGCTTTCTTCCAAAACCCGTGACGGGGGGGACGTCGACATCGACGATGCTGCCGAAGGGCTCTCCCGTCTCGTCGACGAGAGGCCTGTTGCCTGTTTCATCCATCCGCACTCCGTGAAGTGATACCTCGATTACTCTTTCATCCTCGAGCAGTCTCGCCCGCGTAGCCGGGGGCCTCTCGCCATCCAGCTCGAAGACGAACCGAAGAAAGCTTTCGTGCGCTCGAGTTTCAATGGAACGCAGGGTCAATCCATCGGTGGGCTCGCCGATCTGCTGCTCCGATGTAGAGAAACCATCCGGCAAGGCAGGTGCGTCATCTTGCTCGACTGCCTGAGTCTGCTCATGAGCAGGTTCTCTCTCGCGCTCGACGGTGGAAGTGCGGGGACAGGCAAGGGAAGAAAAAAGGAGAACTAGAACCAGCCAAAGATGCCCGAAAAAGCTGACCTGCGACATAGCGAACTCCAATTCATCGGTTTCTGGACTATCAGCCTGGCGGATGACCGTGCCGGCAAAAAGGGATCGTTGATTGATTACACGGTCACATCGCCGGTGCGTCTCAAGTACTCCCCCATCTCATGAGCGATGTAGCTCAAGATAGACATATCCGCTTCACAGAAGCTCCGTCCATTTCTTCTATTGATGAGCTGCAGGGCGCCCATCACCTGGCCTTCGAGCTGTACGGGGACTGTAATGATCGATCTGCAATCGTAACCCAGCTTTTCGCTTATGGTCTTTAGGAAGCGAGAGTCGCGGTGCGCGTCGCCAATGGCAAGCGCCACTCCTTCCTCGACGGTGAAGCCGGCAAGCCCGGTCCCAACCGGAATGCGAGGGTTCATGGATAGAAGCTCGGCCGCCTTGGGTCCTCGGGCCGCGACGAAGTAGAGATCCCGAGTCGAGATCTTCGCTCGATACACGGAGCCAGACTCACAGGGCACCTTCTCCATGGCGAGATCAAGCAGAAAGGCCATGGCCGTCTTTTGATCCACGCAATCGAAGACCTCTTGAGCGCGCATGAATAGATCGGTGAGGAC
>SKWY01000158.1 GCA_007128675.1 Deltaproteobacteria bacterium
ACGAAGATGCCTTCCGCCGCTTGAACCAGGCGGCGCACGATTGCCCTCTCATGGACGATGCGGGCGTAGCTCTCCGCGCGAGCCGCCGTTGGAACATCGGTGTCGAGGCCGGCGATGTACTCGACTCCACCGACGTCCTCCAGAAGATTATGCTCCTTGAGATGCTCGGTGAGTGTAACCAGATCGACTGGCCGATTCTCACCGGACAAGTCCAGCATGGCCTTCCATATGCGCCCGTGCGCCTTGCGGTAGAAGTCCGCCGGCTGGAGTCTTCCACCGATATCCGCCAACACCTCGTTATCGAGCAGAACTCCGCCTAGTACACTACGTTCCGCCTCCAATGAGTGGGGCAGGGGGCCTGCGGTCACGGGGGTGAGTTTGCTCATGAGTGGGATGGACCTTATATGAATCAGGAAGAAATCGTAGCCTTTCTGCTTCGAAACCAGCCGGAGATCAACGGGCCTCGAATACGAGCCGCAACGGGTGCTAGATTTCGAGGACCGGGTGCCGAGCCCACGACCCAAGCAAATGTCCTAGCGGATCCTGTTCGTCGGGTCGATATCCCTGGAAATCGCCCATGGGATCGAGGTGACCTGCGGATTTGCTCTTGGAGGGTGAGGGCCCAGTCGCTCTTCCCGCCGACATAATCGACGATTCTGGGCGGACACGGGGTGTTGGCCGGAAGAAGGAGGGAATGTGGGTCTCGGCATCAGTGTAATGAATCTTGCGCGCGATATTGGCGCCAGGAAGCTTGCGCCTCTATAATACGGTCGTCACCCATTCCAGGGAGCATCCCGTGATCGGCGGTTGGCAGATCATTATCGTACTAGTTGTGATTCTTCTGCTCTTCGGAGCGCGAAGAATCCCCGAGCTTGGAAAAGGCCTAGGCCGAGGGATCCGTTCGTTCAAGGAAGGCTTGAGCACGGATGTCGAGGATGAAGGGCTCGAAGGCGACAAGAAAGAGAAGGAAAAGAAGCTTCCCCCGTAAGTGGCTGGACGGTTGAGCTTTCTTGCCTCCAAAAACGCGAGGCTTGGTGAAACCCCGCCGTCGTGAAAACGACTTCGAACCATGCCATCCAGTGGATGATGGTCTAGGCCGCCAAGCTCGCCATTGCGCCGAGTTTGGTAGACGAGCGTCGTCACGTCCCAAACGGATGGATCTCGAGCCCTATTCACTTCTCCTTGGCGCGCACGGGCGCCAAGAGCGGTAGAGGCTTCATCCAAAGGCCGGCGCGGCGAAGGCTGGCTGGCAGGCTACTCGGTGACGACCCACACCTTGATGGTGGGGATGACTTCCGGGTGCAGCTTGATTGGCACTTCGTATACGCCAAGGGCTCTTATCGGCTCGGACAGACGGATTTGCCGCCGGTCGACCTCGTATCCCTCCGCCGTGAGAATCTCATGTATGTCACGGACGGTGACGGATCCGAAGAGCTTATCGGCCTCCCCCACCTTGCGCGGAATGGTTACGGGGACATCCTTCAAACCCTTGCCCTTTGCGGCCGCGGAGTCCTTCATCTTCTCGAGTCGAAGAGCGATCTTTCTTCGCTCGTGCTCCACTCGGCGAACGTTCTTCTCGTCGGCCTGGACCGCGAGGCCCTGTGGAATGAGGTAGTTTCTACCATAGCCTGACCGTACTTCGACGATGTCGCCTACGTCGCCCAGCTTTGGAACGTCCTCTTGGAGTATGAGCTTCATCTCAACCTCACTGTCCCGAGACGATGAATGGAATGAGCGCTAGAACACGAGCCCGCTTGATTGCCACGGCAAGCTCGCGCTGATGCCGTGCGCATGTGCCGCTGATTCTCCGGGGTATGATCTTGCCGCGCTCCGTGATGAAGAGCTTGAGTGTCGCCGCGTCCTTGTGGTCGACATCGAGGTTCTTGTCGGCGCAGAAGCGGCAGGCCTTGCGGCGACCGGTACCGGTCGAACCACCTGCTGCCCCGCGTTCCGACATCGCGCCACCACCGCTGCCACCTCGGCCCATCCTGAAACCTGTAGACATCTTATCCTCCTAACGAGAGCCGCTAGCCTTGCGCTTCGCTCGTCTCTTTGTCGTCTTGAGTTGCAACCGGTTTGCTCACTGGCGCGCTGCGAGGCGCTCCGGTGGGTCGTCCCTCGGTCTCCATCTCTGGTTCTTGTCGGCGCTGCATTTCCTTGGCTGCCGGCCGAGACTCCGGATCCGCATGCCTGTCACGGAGCACGGTAAGGAACCTGACGACGTCCTCGGTGATGCGCATCGATCTCTCGATCTCAGCGACCATGTCCTGACGACCGAAGAACTCCATGTGGATATAATGCGCCGAGCGCTGCTTGTTGATGGGGTAAGCGAGCTTGCGCCGGCCCCAGCTCTCCAGGTGGACGACCTTACCGCCGTGGTCCTCGACCATAGACCGATACTTCCCTACGAGCTTGTCGACGGCCGGGTCCTCGAGATCATGACGAATAAGGTAGACGCAATCGAACTCGCGTTGCAGGTGCGTCGGTGTTTGGATCTTTGGCACGTTGGTGTCTCCTCGTGGATCGGTTGGAAAATGCGAGCCCCCGGACAATTCGGGAGCGAGGAGGCGGTCACGAGTAGTGACCGCGCACGGGCAATGAAACCCGTGAAGCTCGTGTTTCTATTCGAACAGGCGGCCCGTGTCTAGTGTCTTTGTTCGCCCAAAGGCAGGAGAAGGACTGTCTCTCGGGAAAAAAGGCGAGGCCGCCGCTCGATCCATCAGGTGGACGGATCCGGCGACGGCCTGCGTTTTGGAACTCGTCAGTGGCTCTTGCTTACCTATCTAGCCAAAGATGTCCAGCCCGAATCGCGCGATGAGGGGGGCTATTACCAGGGCGACGACGCTCATCAACTTGATGAGAATGTTCAAGGACGGGCCCGATGTATCCTTGAATGGATCGCCTACGGTATCTCCGATGACGCCAGCATGATGGCGCTCGGAGCCTTTGCCTGTCGTCTCACCCTTCGGCTCGTCCTCGATCTGCTTCTTGGCGTTGTCCCATGCTCCCCCAGAGTTGGCCATGAAGAGGGCGAGTAGAACGCCAGATGCAAGAACTCCGGCCAAGAGGCCGCCCAGCGTGCCGCCGGTCCTGTCGAGGAAACCGACTATGACGGGTACCAACACCGCGAGAAGACCGGGCAAGAGCATCTCGCGAAGAGCCGCTCCAGTGGAAATATCCACGCACTTGGCATACTCGGCCTTCGCTTTTCCTTCCATCAGTCCCGGAATGTCGCGGAACTGACGGCGAACCTCCTCGATCATCTTATTGGCGGCGCGGCTGACCGCTTGCATCGACATTGAGCTGAAGAGGAATGGGAGCATCGCTCCGACGAGGAGCCCCGCCATTATGTTCGGGCGCGTTATGTCGATGCCCTCCATGCCCATGACCGTCTGATACGCGGCGAAGAGGGCAAGCGCGGTAAGAGCCGCGGAGCCGATGGCAAAGCCCTTTCCGATGGCGGCGGTGGTGTTTCCGACAGCGTCGAGGTTGTCCGTTCGCTGGCGAACCTCGGGTGGCAGCTCGCTCATCTCGGCGATTCCACCAGCGTTGTCGGCGATGGGACCATACGCGTCGACCGCGAGTTGGATACCCAGCACCGAGAGCATCCCGAGAGCCGCTATGGCGATACCGTAGAGACCCGCGAAGTTGAAGGCGATTAGGATTGCCGCGGCGATGAGCAGGATCGGGATGGCCGTAGAGCGCATGCCGACCGCGATTCCCGTGATGATGTTGGTGGCGGGGCCGGTGCTCGATGCATCCACGATGCTGGTGACGGGGGCGCGGTACTTGGCGCAGAAATGCTCGGTGGCAAGTCCGATGCCCGTACCGGCGATGAGGCCCGCGAGTGTGGCGAAGAATACTCCAAGCGGTGTCGCTTCCTCGACGCCGGCGACGCTGAAGGTCTCCGGCAGAGTGAAGTTGATGACGGCGAAGGAGATGAGAAGCATCAAGGCGGCTGCCCCGAGGTGTCCTATGTTCAGGGCGGTCATGGGGTTGCCGCCTTCTCTCGTTCGTACGAAGAAGACCGCAATCAGAGAGATGATGATGCCCGCGGCGGCGATGAAGAGCGGGAGGAAGACCAGATCCAGGGTCGTTTGGCCCGCGGCCATGGCGGTAGCCCCGAGGATCATCGCGCCCAGAATCGAACCGACGTAGGACTCGAAGAGGTCGGCGCCCATGCCGGCGACGTCACCGACGTTGTCGCCCACGTTGTCGGCGATGGTGGCGGGGTTTCGTGGATCGTCCTCTGGAATACCCGCCTCCACCTTGCCGACGAGATCGGCGCCGACATCGGCGGCCTTGGTGTAGATGCCTCCGCCTACACGGGCAAACAGAGCGATGGAAGAGGCTCCGAGGGAGAATCCCGAAAGAACGGTGATCACGCGCGCCGCCGTGCCTCCGACGGTATCGGCCGTGAGAAAGCCTAGATTGGAATAGAGGATGAGAAGGCCGGACAGGCCCAAGACGCCCAGCCCCACGACCGAAAGGCCCATTACCGCGCCGCCTCTAAAAGCAATCAGAAGCGCGGGATTCAGCCCTTCACGGGCAGCGTTCGTGGTTCGAACGTTGGCGGCGGTGGCAACGCGCATTCCGAAGAACCCGGCCAGGCCGGAGCATATGGCTCCCACCACAAACGAAAGAGCCACCAATGGATGGCTGTCCTGATCCCCCATGTATCCGATGCCAAGGAGCACGGCTACAGCGATTACGAAGACAGAGAGAGTCTTGTACTCCCTCGTCAGGAAGGCCATTGCTCCCTCACGGATGTGACCTGCGATCTCGCGCATCTTGTCGGTGCCGACATCCTGTTTGTTCACCCAGGTGGTGAACACGAAAGCCGCCAGCAGCGCAATGACTCCGGCAGCGGGAACGAGATAGAAGACTGGGGGGATCTGCATTAGTTCCACGGTGATGAACCTCCAGAGGTGACCAGAGCTAGCGATCGCTTGGCGGCGATCGGTGAAACATGAACCTCTCGAGCCGTCCTAAAAGCAGAAATCGCGCAAGCTTTCAAGGAGAGTTGCACGAACTCGGTTTGTCCGCTGGTCTCCTGGACCGAGTGGAAGAGGTATGTGGCCGAGCTAGGTTCGGGCCGCCTTGGTCAAGGGAATGCTGCCTACGGGCATATGATCCGCACCATATACGGTGGATGGGTCGGTCTCATGAGTTGGCGGAAATGTGCTATTTAGGCTCATTCCGATCTGCTTTTTTGGGAGCGCCAGGATGCCTCGAACATTTGGTTTGGATGAGATGGACCACAGAATCTTCATCATTCTGTGCTGTCTCATTACAGGCCCCCTTCTTTTTGCATGCGGCTCTGAAGGCGACGACTCCAATGGGACGCCTTGTGCACATGGCACCTTCAGTGTCGAGGATGAGTGCGTTCCCATGAGTGTTTGTCAGCCCGGCGAGCATGTCCTGGTCGAGGCCACGGAGAGCTCGGATCGAGAGTGCGCGCCTTGCGAGTCTGGATACAGCACGGAAGTGAACGCCGATGGGTGCACGGAGTGGACCGACTGCCGGCCCGGCGAGCATGTCTTGGTCGAGGCCACGGAGAGCTCGGATCGAGAGTGCGCGCCTTGCGAGTCTGGATACAGCAGGGAAGTGAACGC
>SKWY01000453.1 GCA_007128675.1 Deltaproteobacteria bacterium
ATCCGTAAGGGGCGTATCGGCATGTCCGATGACACCGCCGAGATTGCTGTTCCTCGGGCCGTCGACATAGCTCCTACCGTCGCCCATCTGCTTGGTGTGGAAAAGCGGACTGGATTCGACGCCGCCGGTCGTCTTTCAACGGAGGTATATCTGGCAAGGCAGGACGGCAGAGTTCTCGAGGAGATTCTCTCGGGTTCGGCAGAGCGACCGAAGCGAGCGGTGATCATCTCCCACGACGCGCTCATGATTAGCGAACTGTATGCGATGATGGAGGAGGAGGAGCTGCCTTCCTACGAGTTCTTCGTCAATGAGGCCGCTTGGTACGATTTTGGTGTGATTAGCAACTGGCCCACCAACACCTTTGCCTCGCTCAACACCATGGGAACAGGGGTCTGGTCCGGTGCCCATGGTGTCATCGATAACGCTTTCTTCGTTCGTGAAACGGGAAGGTACAAGAGCCCCATCACCGAGATAATCGATTTCAGCCGCTTTGTGATTGACGATGTGGAGACGCTGTATGAAGCGGTACATCGCTCTTTTCCAAACTGGCATCCGGACGGCGACGAGCAACAGCGGATTGGAAACTTCACCGCGGCGCTCAATAATCCCTGTGGAAAAGGTGCCGACATATCCCTCCTGGATCTTCGGGAGACATACGACTGGAATCGATGCCGCGTTCCAAGCGAAGTTTTGGAGCGGTATCCATTGCCGCGGGTTGATCAGAACATCCCCCGAAACAGTCAGGCGGCGGACAACATCGCGTTGACCGACTACCTCAAGCTCCTCTTTGGACAGCTTCCGATTCCGAACGGAGAGCGCTGCGCGCCGATTCCTCGGTTCACATACCTCAACTTTAGCCTCACCGATGATGTCGCCCATTACCGGGGCCCGCACTCGGACTCTCAGTGGGCCGCGATGCGTCAAACTGAAGAGCGCACTCGTATTCTTCTGGATGCCTCACGGGAGGCGGGGATCTTCGATGAGACCCTCTTCGTTCTCGTCTCCGACCATGGACAGCTCCTAGTCGATCGAGATCGCCTTCCCGATCCCAAGCCGATTCTGGACGATCTCGGTCTCAAGTACAGAGCCAATGACCAGTTCACCTTCGTGTATCTCTTCACCATAGCGGTGGACGTAGATGCACCGACTCTACGGCGGGGAGAAGAGGCGACAATCCAGATTACGGCCCGCGATGACGACGATGATCAAATCAAGCGGGCAGCGGGAGAGGGGGAGCGCGGCTTTACTCTGCCCGACGCGGAAGGAGCGATGGTGGAGGTAATGTCGACTGGAGATACCGTGCCGCTCGAGAATGGGCGGGCCGAAATCGTGGTGACTCCATCGGGTAGCGAGGTTCATCTTCGGATTACCCATCCCGAATACTCGCCTCGCGAGTTGAGGCTGCCCGTCGAAGGTTGAAAAGTCTACTCTAGACCCTCTTGGTTTCGGGGTGCCCCAGTACAAGACTGACCAGCTCGTGGTCGGAAAATCAGCGGAGGTTTTCAATGATAAGGTTTCTGTGTTGCTTCCTTCTCGCCCTCTTTCTCGCTGTTCCCGGATGTGGTGAGAATGGCAACGACAACGGCAACGACGAAAACGGACCGAACGGGGGCGACCCCAACGGGGACCCAGAGGATGACTGCGAGGGTGAGGATCAAGAGATAACCTTCGAGGAGCCCGTGGACACGGCTTCTGTCCCCGTTCGTCCATGCTTCGATACGACCGACAACTGCCTGCGCGTTCGGGCTACCTTCTGCCGTCCGGTGGAGGATCACAACCGAATAGAGGCCTACCTGGAAAAGGATGGGGACCGACTTCCGGGTTCCATTCAGTATAGGTGGATGGATCGGGCCGTCGTTTTTCAGCCTTTTGCCATACTCGAGAGCCAAAGCACCTACGAGGCCGTCATCATCGCCGATGGCGTCGAGGCTCGCTTGGAGCTGACGACGGAGGCAGCAAGCGAAGGGGCCGTTCCCGACATCGAGGGGAGCACCTTCGCGTTCAATATCGAGGAGTTTCTCTGGCCAGATGAGCTGTCCGGAATCTTCAATACCTTGAGCTCGTCGATCCCCGACAACCTCATCAACGTAAACGAGCTCATAATCGACGAATCGACGGATCCCTCCGATCAAACAGCGATTGTGAACATGGTGGGTGCGGCCGCGGAGTTGGGCTCGAATCCACCCGAGCTGATACAGGAAGATCACGAGGGCGGCGTCTTCACCTCCACGGGCCTTCAGCTAGAAGGTCGAGTGCGTGGAAGCTGGTTCATCATCGGGCCCTCTTCGGTGAATCTGGTGGCGTCGGGTGTGCCGTTCACGGTTCGGGGCTTCGTCGCCAGCGGCGTGTTCTCCGAGACAGGCGACAGGATCGAAACCGGCTTTCTTACCGGGTTTCTCAACATCGAGGATTTGGGAGACGCCGTTGGGTACGACCTATCCACGATCTGTACCTCGGCCGCTACGGAAAACGTCTGTGACGATGATGGCAACGCCCGGCTCGCCGCGCGGATAGGGGCGGATACCGTGGACATCGGCTTCGACTGCTTCATGACGAGCCCCGTCAACAAGAGCCTCGACAATCCCCCGACCTCGAGCATCGAAGTGCACTGCACCCATCCCCTCGAGGAGAGCACCGAACTATTTCTCGAGCTTTGTGATGGGTCCGAGGACGCACCGGATCGGGCAGAGGAAGAGGGAGGGGCCGCAACATGGTCCTGCTATGTGGAGGAGGGGGTCGAGGTTGAAGGAAGCATGTCCATCGATGGAAAGGTCGTGACCTTCCAGCCGGCTGGACAGCTTGCCTCTGGCGCTTGGTATCGCTTCGGGCTCTATGCGGTGCGTGCCGATGATCCTGACCAGACTCAAGCTCGCCACAGCGTTTTCCGGGTGCAATAGCGGGACAGGGACCGGCGGCGAAGACATCGAGGGCCGCAACAGCGGTAGGACCCTCTTTTTCAATAGTCGCGGGTTTGATCTTCAAAGTCGAAGCTGGTGTTCAGCTGACTCTTTTTGGGGAGAAACTGACCTTGACCTGTGGACAGCGTCGAGCTTCGGTTGACTTCTTCCCGCTAGGAAACGGTGATTCGTGATGGGTGTTCAGGAGATTCTAACGGTTCCGACTCCAGAGAAGCATCCAAAGTGGCTGCCTACTGGAAACGAGTGGGTCAGTCTATCATGCATAGATCGCCTCCACGCCGGCGTTCACGCCGTGGGCTCCATCCTTCTCGGACGAAGAGGTGTCGTCGAGCTGCGCGGTGAATCAAGGCGACCTGGAGCAAAGCCCCTGCTTCGACCTGTCTTTTTTCGCGAGGATGGCGAGGTCGACATGCGGGGGAAGTATCGCTGGGAGCGCACCGACGACTGGCTGCCGAGCTTCTCTTCCGAGGCGGAAGGCCTCTCGATTCGAGGAACCTGGGTAGCGCCTCCAGGTCACCGCGGCTTTCTGCTCTGCCTGAAGGTGGAGCTCGAAGAGGATGCCAAAGCAGTACAGGTTGGGTTGGATGGTTTCTTGGCTGCCACCGAGCTTTGTGTGTTTCGTCCCCGCAGGCCTCCTTGCCAGAACGTCGTGCTGCACGATGGGTGGACTAGCTCGGTGGTGCTAGAGGCCAACTTCGCCGGTGATCTAATGGCCCTTGGCATTGGAGCCACCGTCCCTTTCGACGTGGATGCCTGTGCCGGCAGGCAGGGAACCCTCGAGTCTCTGCCTCGGGGCAGCGAGATAATCTCCGAGAATGATGGCGAGAGCCCCATTTCCTTCAGGCTGCGGGCGGGGAGGGTAGAGCCCGGTGGCAGCTTCGAGATGGCATTCGTCTTCGGCGTCGCACCCGAGCGCGATGGTGCTCGAACGACGCAGATCGATCTGCGCCGGCATGGGGTCCAAGGTTTGATCGAGAGCACCAAGTCTTGGCTCGAGAAGCGGAAGGGCTCGTTGTCCGATCCGTCGCTGAACAGTTTTTTCAACCGCAATTTGCTGTTCAACTACTTCTTCGCATGCGGCCGCGCGCTGGACACCGAGGAGGTAGTCTCTTTGACCTCCCGTAGCCCCGCTTACTATGTCAGTGGTGCTACTTGGGAGCGAGATTCTCTTCTCTGGAGCTTTCCGGCTCTTCTTCTCGTTGACGTCGATACAGCTCGTCGGATGCTGCTGTTCATGTTTTCGCGGCATGCGCGCAACGCCGGTGAGCATGCCCACTACCTAGATGGAGCGGTACTCTACCCGGGCTTCGAGCTCGACGAGCTAGCCGCCTACTTCGTGGCTCTCGGACGTTATCTCGATGCGACCGGTGATGAAGGTATTCTCGATGAGCCAGCTGTCGAAACGTCTCTTCCGCGGCTAGAGGCGAAGCTGCTATCTCGGAGGCATCCGGATCCCGACATCGAGCTTTACTCTACCTTCCTTCTTTCCAGTGACGATCCCTCGCCCCATCCTTGGGTCACCTATGACAACGTTCTCGTCTGGAGAGCCTTTGAGGTTCTTCGTTGCATATATGAACGAAAGGGCAATGCCGAGGTCGGGGCATCCCATGGCGTGAGAGCGAGAAGAATCAGAAGCTCCATCTACGAGCACCTCGTGCATCCAGAACAAAAGGTCTTCTCCTGGTCGGCGGATCTTGCTGGGGAGCACCGGCTCTATGACGAACCCTCGGGTAGCCTGCTCCTGCTGCCTTACTATGGCTTTTGCGCCAAGGACGATCCTGTATGGATTCGCACGCAGGAGTTTCTGCATTCAAAGGATTACCCATATTACTTTGGCGAAGGTCCGTTCAAAGGGCATGGATGCCTGCACTACCCAGAGCATCCCGGTGGATTGGGTCTAGCCGCATCACTGCTGTGTGGCCGCCGAGACGAGGCCTTGGAGGTGATCAGAAACGCTCCTCTCGATGAGGGTCTAGCGTGTGAGACCTATGAGGTCGAGACGGGAGAGGTGCGTACGGGAGCCGCTTTCGCGACGTGCGCGGGCCTCATCTCCTGGGCATTGGCCGAAGCGCTCGTAGTCGAATAGTCCCAAGTCGAGCAGCCTCTGCCGGCTGCTTTGCCAGGATCCCGCTGGGCGGTTACCAGGGTGATGCAGGCCTTACTCGAATACTCCCGGCGTTTTGCTTCCTTTCAGCCAAGGACGGCTCATGCCGAGTCGACGCGTCGTGTCAGCGTGTCTCTGGCTGTGGCCCGCTTCGTGGCGGTACACCTGCCTCGAGCCTAGCCTAAAGGCCGCTTACACCATCAGCTCGCGGCTCGGTCCGTGGATTGTACGTCCGACTCATCCGTCGTGCTCGAAGCGCCTTTCGTGACAAGGTCCTCTGGGTACCCTCGAAAGACGAGTATGCCTAGCAGCATGAAGACGGCCGCAACCGGTCCGGTGAGCTGGACTCCGAGAGGGCTTGCCTGTGTACTTCCAAAAGCCTGCAAAAGGGCGCCGGTAATCAGCGTAGAGATTCCCAGCGCCAGCTTCAATACGAAGCCCTGGGCCCCGAAGTACATCGCTTCCCGCCGCTGCCCGGATCTCTTCTCCTCGAGATCGGCCAGCGAGGCAACGATTGCGTCGGGTACGATGAATATCGTCGATACGGGAATGCCGAAGGAGGCCATGATCA
>SKWY01000485.1 GCA_007128675.1 Deltaproteobacteria bacterium
GGAGAATAATGGAGCCAGGATCGCTCCCATCAAGGAGAGCATCACCTTCACCTCTGATACGACGTGCTCGGCTCGCGCAATTATGGGCTGGGTAGCGATGCATGCCGTCGAGATCCTCGCAAGGCGCCGGAGGGCCAGGCTTCGTCTCGAGTCCCTGGGGCTTGGGTCTGTCTGCTTGGATCTCTACGTTCGTGGAGGCTCCGTGCATCTTGGTATCGAGGCTTCTTTGGAGGCAATGGCGGCCATACAGAGCGAGACCCATGTCCTGGACGATGAGCTGGGGCAGAGAGGATTGCGACTGGTATCGGTCTCGGTGAGATCGTGGGGGTAACCGCCTGGGGTTCCTGGCAACCCCGCGACGGCCGACGGTCTCGGTGAGATCGCGGGAGTAACCGCCTGGAGCTTTCTTGCCTCCCGCTCGACAGAGAGCGATTCTTTGGTTGTGAACCCCCTGGACATAGTCATTGCCGCTTTCGTTCTGATCCCCGCCTTGCTCGGCGTATGGCGAGGGATGCTATGGCAGATCGCCGTGATCGTCGGTCTCGTCGGTGGTGCCGTGGGCGCCGTTCTCTTCGGTCCTCCTCTGGGTTCCTTGCTGATGCCCGGCTCCGGGTGGGGCGAGCTTGGCATGGCTGCCGCGGTGTTCGTTGGCGTCTTCATCGTTGTACAGCTGGCAAGGTGGGCGTTGAGGCGGCTCCTTGCGGCGATTGGTCTGAAATGGATCGACCATCTAGCCGGAGGCCTGGCCGCGGGCGCCTGTGGTGCGATCGCTGGGGCTTGGCTGATAATGGTGCTGCCTCTTCTCTTGTCCGAAAAACCCTCCGTCTACGAGAGGTCGCTTCTTCTCGTGCATGCCGAGGAACTCGCATGCGCCACCGGGTTTCCGTGCTCGGAGGATGATCATCTCGAGATGCGTTTCGATCCGTCCAGCCTGCCGGGGCTGCCATCGAATCCCTGGGGTTTCTCCCTTGGTCACGAGCCGCCAGGAAGCGACGAGACTACGAACGGCTCCATCGAGCCCGAAGAGTAGGGTGCCGATGAGCCCCGTCGGGGGCCTTCGAGTCCCATATGCTTGACCAGCGCGGCTGGTGATTGCTAGAAGAAGCCCTATCTTTGGCGCCATGGCCAAGTGGTAAGGCAGAGGTCTGCAAAACCTTTATCCCCGGTTCGAATCCGGGTGGCGCCTCAACTCGACTCCCTACAAGACAAGGCCCCATCGTTGAAGGCGGTGGGGCTTGTCAACATCGAAGGCCTGTTGTTCCAAGCGCGGATTCGACTGTAGTTGCGCCGCCTTGGAGCAATGGCTAACCTCTCGCGCCATGTCCGAAGAAGAAAAAGATATTCGACTGACTACCTTCGATGTCGAGAAGGATCCTGGAGACTTCCATGCTGCCCTAGCCATCCGAGAGGTGGTCTTCATCGAAGAGCAGTCGGTGCCGGAGTCAATCGAGCGCGACGCGGAGGATGCGCGTGCCTACCATGTTCTCGCTTGGGACGGACCTCATGCCGTGGGCACCGGTCGGCTCGTCGAGCTTCCCGAGCCCCCGAATGGCGAGACGGGAAAATGGGGGCAAATTGGCCGCATGGCGGTCTTCACGGCTCACCGCAAGCAGGGAATCGGTGATCGAATTTTGAAGAAGCTCGAGGACGAGGCTAGGCGGGAAGGGATGAAGGGGATCAAGCTTCACGCGCAGCGACATACGGCCGCCTTCTACGAGAAGGCGGGTTACCGCCTGGTTGGCGAGGAGTTCGAGGAGGCCGGTATGCCCCATGTGGAGGCTAGAAAGGACCTGACCTAGCGAACCGGGAATCCGCCGCCGTCGATTCCAGGAACCTCGACCGACTAGCTAACTGCCGCCGAATATCCTGCCCACGTCCTTGAATGTCACGACCAGGATGAGGCCAATCAGTAGGAAGAAGCCCACCGCGTGGACCGTCAGCTCGATCTTGGCGTTGATTGGCTTGCGCCGGACGAGCTCGAGCAGGAGGAAGACGAGCCTTCCTCCATCTAGAGCGGGAATCGGCAGCAGATTGAACAGCGCTAGATGGACGGAGATGATGGCGGCCATAATGAGAAGGGGCACTATCCCTTCCTCGGCCGCGCGGTTCGTCTCTCGGATTATCCCGACTGGGCCTTGAAGTTCTGCTTTCTCTCTGCCGGTGATGATGTTGCCAAGCGCGGTGATGATCCGCGCGTTCCAATCCCACGTGTAGGTCACGCCCCCCACAAGAGCTTCCAGGGGAGGGCGACCGTCGGTTCTCTTGCCGTGGGGCACGATACCAATCTGGCCCACGACCATGCCTTGGATTTCCACCTCGTTTGGGGTCAGCGTGATCTCGAGCAGGGCGCCGTCTCGCTCTATGAGAAGGTCCGTTTCCTCGCCGCCTCGTGGGGAGACGGCCTCCTGCAGATCGAGCCAGGTTTCGATTGGGACGCCGCCGATCTCGACAATCCTGTCTCCTCGCTCGAGGCCGGCAAGCTCGGCCGGCATGCCGGGCACCACATCGCCGATGTCGGAACGGCTCGTGTCGGGGACCAACGGTCCCATCATGAGTACGATGGCGAAGAGGATTGCGGCAAGCAGGTAGTTGGCTAGTGGGCCGGCGCCTATCACCAGAAGCCGGGCCCAAGGAGGTTTGTTGTTGTAAGCCCGAGGATCCGCATGCTCTTCGGTGGGATCCATCCCCGCGATTTTCACGTACCCACCAAGGGGAAGAGCGGAGACTGCCCACTCGGTCTCGCCAACTTGCTTTCGAGCGAGAATGGGGCCGAACCCGACCGAGAAGCGCTCGACCTTCATGCCTGCTAGGCGCGCGAGCAGAAAATGACCCAGCTCGTGGAATACGATGAGCGCGGCTAGCGCAAGGATGGCGATCAGGGCCGTCAAGATGGGCGTCATGTGGAACATGGTATCCCTGCATCCAGGCAGCGGCAATGAAGCAGTGGCTCTTCGTCGGTGGAGAGCTTCAAAACATCGGGAGCGAACGTTTCCAAATAGGGTCGTTGTCCCCGTCGCTGACGATGCGTTCGCACTCTTCGAAGAGCGCCTCGCGGGTGGCGATGTGCCTGGCAAGCGGCGGGCGACCCGGCCTCGCCGGCAAACGAGCCCGTAAGAGGAAACACGCCCCGATCCGCCCAGGCGCATCTTCAGCTCTCGCCGTTTCCGCGCTCTCGCTTGCCCACGGTGAGCACTTCACCCACAGCTTTAGCTGATGCTGAGTCAGCCGCGCTCCCGCTCGCCCACGTTGAGCACCTCACCCACAGCTCTAGCCGATGCGGAGTCAGCCGCGCTCCCGCTAGCCCACGGTGAGCACTTCACCCACAGCCCTAGCTGATGCTGAGTCAGCCGCGCTCCCGCTAGCCCACGGCGGCCACAGCAAACTTCCCCACGAAGCACCAAAGCGGCCTGCTTTGCACATCATCTCTTCGTTTAGCCCCAAGCGATCGATATGCTCGAAAGATTCTTCCCCCAACTGCTCGAAAGATGACGAGATTCATCAAGAGTGTATGTCCTTGACATCGAGGAGTCGCTCGGTGTTTTCTTTCCAATGGATCACGCTCGACGGTTCTCTGGTTCCCGAGCTTTTTTTGGAGGGAGTGCACCCATGCCTCTGCCTTTTCTCTGCCGCGTCTTTTTGGTCTTCTTCCTTTCCGCAGCCTTTGTGCTCGGTTGCAGTAAGGGTCCACGTCTGCGCGTAGACGACGACCTGCTCGCCAGCGTCGGTGCCGGACAATCCCAGGGAGTGATTCAAGCAAGGGCCGAGTGGGAAAAGGCCAGGGATGCTGAAAATAGGGCTGAGCTCGCGATCGCGGAGGCGCAGAATGACGTTCGCCTCGTGCGAGCCGAGCTCGACGTTGCGAGAAGTGAGCTTGATCAGGCAAAGACGCAGGTGGATATATCTCGTCGCGCGGCCGAACCCTCCGCGATTCAGTCCTCGGAGGAGCGGCTGGCCGTAACCAAGGCCAGGGTCGACGAGAAGCAAAGGAAGGTTACCTGGCACCAGCGTAAGGTCGAGCTTGCGCGGGCGAGGCTTCAGGCCGCCAAACGTCGTACTGTCTACCATGAGGCCTTGTATCAGCTGGCCAGGGCGAAGGCGGTCCAAGGCAAGCAGGGCGCGGAAGACATCTCTGTGAGCCGTTTCGAGCTCCAAGCAAGCGAGTTCAAGACCAGGTTGGCGCGAGAGGAGCAGGAGGTCGCCGCCGTGGGCATCGAGGTGGAGGAGGCCGAGCGTGCATGGCGCGAGGCTCTCGCGCGGGTTCAGGCGTTGTCGGCTGCGCCGGCGAGGGCGGGCGGCAGGTAAGTCGTCTCGGTGTGCATCGGGCTCATGGGGGCCTTTTGTGGTGCCCTCATGCTTTCTCGGTCAATGAAGCTCGATCGATTGCCCCGAGGCGAAGAAGGGTTATCTTGAAGGCATGCGTGGCTCCTTTCAAATAGGCCGAATCCTCGGCTTCCCCGTCGAGCTGCACTTCACCTTCTTGTTGCTGCTCGGCCTTGCCGCGCTGTTTGGCGGCCTGCAGATGGCCGGGATGCTGGTTCTCGTTTTCGCATCGGTCCTGGTGCACGAGCTTGGGCACTCGGTGACGGCTCGAGCTTTTGGCATGCCGATACTTGGCATTACCCTCTATCCGTTTGGCGGTATGGCGAGGATGGCTGGTCAGCCTAGGCCTCGTCACGAGATGCTCATAGCGGCGGCGGGACCGGCCACAAGCCTCGTCATAGGATCTTTTTCCGCCGTTGCTTGGATGGTTACAGGGTCCTTGGTGCTCGGTGTGCTCGCATCGATCAATTTGCTTTTGGGGGTGTTCAATCTGCTTCCAGCCCTCCCAATGGACGGCGGACGGATGCTTCGCGCATGGCTCGCGACGGCATGGGGCCAGTACCGAGCGACGATGGCGGCTGGGAGGCTGGCTCGTGCTCTAGCGGTTCTCTTGGCGCTATCCGCCTTCTGGCTTGGGCCGATGGTTCTCGTAATCGCTTTTCTAGTCTGGTGGATGGCCGGCCAGGAGATGATGGCCGCCAAAGCCAAGGCCTGGAGCGAGGAGGTGCAGAGGTCTCGGGCCGAGCATATGGGAACCTTTGGCGGCCATGCGCACGCCGGGGCCGGCGCCGAGGCCGATCTTGCCAACCTCGTCAATGAGCTTCGCCGGAGGGCGGCCACCCAGGGTTCGCGGCCGGCCGGCTCGACGGATGGCAAGGTTCCCGCCTCGCGAGTAGTGATCGAAGTGCCATCGAGCAAAAGCTGAGCTCAAACTGCTTGATAGGCCTGATTGGTGAATGGGCCCCAGCGCTTGAGGGGCGCAAATTCGCGGTCTGAGATGGGCCAAGGCCTGGAATTCGACCGAATCAAATTCGCGGAACGGGTGTCGATGGCCCGATTTGGCGATACCGAGACCGAGACTCGATTTGCGAGGAGCGAGAGTGATCGGGCGAGGCTCGATCTTTGCCCCCTCGCTCTCTCGCCAATCGGTATCGGTCTCCGTATCGGTATCGAGATTCGATGTCCGCTTCGGCTCCTTGGGCGGCGGCCCTCGCAGGCGTCCTCCTTCGGGTGAAACGCCCGCGAGGGCCACCACCCAAGGAGCCGCA
>SKWY01000166.1 GCA_007128675.1 Deltaproteobacteria bacterium
GTACGCCCGCGTGACGAAGCATCACGATCCCGTAGCCGTCCCGGGTGTCGAGAGCCTTCATCATCTCTCCACCTCGTCCATAGTAGAGACGACCATCGGTGAGCACCCCGTCCACATCGAGCACGAGCAGGCTGATGTCGGCGGCTCTCTCGATTAGCAGGGGTTGTATGCTCTCGAGGTTCAGGGTGCTTTTGCGATCTGACACGTTCGGGATCCGGTGAATGGGAGCGGTCCAGCCCTATTTGGGATGCGAAGGTCTCGAAACCATCGACAGGCGGGCGAAACCCCGGGCCGACCGCTCCCAAGGAAGGTTTCTACTTGATGTCGACTCCAGGACCGGATCCTGGTCGCCACTCGATCTCGATCTCGAACTCGTGCTTGTAGCCCTTGTTCTTGTACTTCAGCTCGAGCTTGGTCGATCCCGATGGGCTGACCTCGATCTCCCGGCCACCCTGCACCACCGTGAAGGTGCCGGTTTCGATGAGCTTCTCGCCAGCGGTTACGAGAAAGCGACCAATCTCGTCCACACTGCGGGATTCCTTGCTGATGAAGACTACGTCGGCTTTGTTTCCGGACATTGTTCATGCCTCCGATTGCCGGTCACCGATGGCCCGGCAATCCTGGTCAGGGTTTGAATCAAGATTGAAAAGCAGCGCGATAATCTACCTGGCCCACGCACCGTCGCCGGAGCACAGAGAGCATGAGAGCCCGGCGGTCAACCGCCCACGACCGGCGGAAAGAGGGAGACCTCATCGCCGTCCTTCAGCTTTGTGCGCTTGCCGGAGAGATAGCCAATATTCGTTCCGTTTACCAGCACTATGCAGCCTTCGAGATACCTGGATACTCCTTCTCCATACCTCGTGACAATCTCATCCAGCAGCCCCTGGACATCAGTTGCCGAAAGCTCGGCGTCTTCGACTCCCGTGGCTTTGTACAAGAGCGTGAAGAACTTGACCTTGACCATCTAGCTTCTCTCTGTATGTATGTTCTAGCCCTGAATGATGCCGAATCCCCGTGACTTGGTGGTGAGAGTGCCGCCATGGCTTGGGTTGAGGGTTGACCTTCGTCTCGAAGGGTATGCTGTGGCCCGAACGCTATCTCTCTCCACTTGCCCGTTGTCGTGGCTTTGCTCCCGCGTCGCTGCCGTGCAGAACATCGGCTACCTCGTGCATGCCGAGAGACTCTAGGCGGCGCCTTCTCGGTCGGCCGTGGATGTCGATGTCTCGCAAGGCGTAGAAATCCCGAAGCATCTTTTCCAAGGGAACGGTCATTCGCTTGATGGCCGAGGGATCCTTACGCATTACGGCCCTGTTGTGCCACGAAATGCCTGGCAGGCTGCCTACCTTGCAAAGGATGCGGTCGATGTTGGGTATTAGGAATCTACTGGTGAGGCTCATTTCGTCCATACTCTTCGTTGTTTTCTGAAGCGTCTCTCTGAACTCCATTGGTGTTCGTTCGAGAAGCGGCTGAAGAAGCCTCGAGCGAAGGCCACGACTGAGTCTCTTGAGCTGCTTTTGCAAAACTCCATGAAAAGGTTCAACTACGGACAGCTGTGGGTAGAAAGCAAGGTGGAGAGGGGAAGTAGCGCCTTCCAGATGCGGTTCCAGAAGCCGTCGTGGCACATTGTCATCGGCTCTAGAGGCGCCCATGAGGTTTCCGAGGGCCCGCTTGAGCAGCCAAATCCTGTCGGCGGCACTCGCGAGCTCACCCTTTGTGTAGTCGAATCCAGTGGCAGCTCTCAACAAGGCAGTCATGTCCTCCATGCGGCCGCCGAGGAAGTAGAAGACAATCTGGCACATGACCACGGAGTTTGTGAGAGTGCCCTTTCGCTGGGAGGCAATCGTTTGGGCTGCCTTCCCTTTTGCGGTGAAAGGCCAGGTACTTTTCACTCCGAGGTCTCTTTGGTCGAGCCATCCAGCCTCGGCGAAAAGGTTGGAGTCGGCGGAGCTGCAGGCTCCTCTGGGAGAGGTGGCGTATGTCAAGGCCATCCCCCAGAGAGCTCGGGGATCATGCATTGGCACTTCTAGCCCCTTCACATGAGGCGCGAACTCCTGTCCACCATACTTGGCCGACATGCTGCGCGCCCCTTCGGCGAGCTCGTCTCCGATGCCGTCACGAAAGGCCGTCTTCTCGAGGAGCAGAATGAGAGTCCTCGGATGATTCCAACCAAGCCTGAGCCCCCCGGTATCCTTCGTCGTAATGAGTCCCTTCTCGAAGGCTTCCGTAGCATAGGCAATGGTGCCTCCGGCCGAGATGGTGTCCATGCCGTAGCGATTACACAGGTCGTTGGCCTTATGGTTCGCCTCTCGGTCGTTGACTAGCTGCAATGTTCCCAACGCAGCAGCAGCCTCGTACTCGGAGCCCGGCCCCTCCTTCATTGCATAGGGGCCCTTTTCGATCTCCACGATTCTCTTGCATGAGATTGGACACGACTGGCAGGTGTGGGGCTTTTTGAGGATGGTTCTTGCCACGGCGGTTCCGCCTAGGTTCTTTGGGCCGTCCTCCCAATAAGCTAGACGCCAGTTCTTCGTGGGCACATCTCCAATGGCCATACCGAATTCGAGGTGGGTGTTGGAACCGAAGTGCCGATAGGCGTCGGCCATGATGCTATCCTGCAGCAGGGTCACGGCTTTGGAGCGAAGCTCCTTGAGCATCTTCTCATCGGCAATCGGCGCCTTCTTTCGTCCCTTGACAACTACCCCCTTCAGCTTCTTCGAGCCCATGACAGCGCCCATGCCGCATCGCCCAGCGGCAGAGCCGCGATTGTGAATAATCGCGGCGAACTTGACGAGGTTCTCCCCGGCGGGCCCGATGGTCATAACCTGGGATCTCTTGTCACCAGACTCCTCCTTTAGCAGGAGTTCGGTTTCGAAGGTGTCCTTTCCCCAAAGATGAGAGGCATCTCTAATCTCTGCCTTCTCGTCGGTGACGTGAAGGTAGACAGGCTCTTTCGATGCGCCCACCACGATGATGCCGTCATAGCCGGTCTTCTTTAGCTGCGGAGCGAAGTGTCCTCCCATCGAGGACTCGCCCCATATCCCGGTCAAGGGAGAGCGCCCGCATATCTCGAGGCGAGAGGCCCCTGGGTATGGGGTGCCGGAGAGCGGTCCGTTCATTATTATGAGAGGGCTCCCCGCAGCGAGAGGAGGCATCTCCCATCCTCGATTATCGAAGAACCATTTGCCCGCGAGCCCGCTGCCCCCGACATAGTCTCTGTAATCCTCTTCCGGAACCTCGACCTCCTCGGTTGTGCCAGCCGAGAGGTCGACCTTCAGAAGCTTGCCCCAGTTTCCATTCATCATTATGGACGGTCCTTTTCTCGAGGGCTCTTGGCAGCGCTTCTAAAAGGAGGCTGCACGCCAACAGGCCCTGGATGCGAGAGAATAGCCATACTTCGACGGTCGCGCCAACCTGCCCACGCCCGAGGATCCGCTCTCCAATAGTGACCAAGCGGCCTCCGTCAACGACCGGATGCGCCTCTTCTGCTTATCGGTAGGACCGGCGTGCTTACACTGGATGCGCTGGTCCGAGTAGGGGTTTGCTCTTGATGAGCCCCCCGCTTGGGCGAGACGCTTCGTTGCACTGGGGTCAAGCTGGAGGAAGACCCAACGAGGCCAGGTAGCTGGTCAAGACCGGCATCTCGGGTGAGGTCTCCAAGAGGCAGACGCCAACGCCCGTTTGAAAGTATGGGTCTGGATCCACCCTGATGGCCCTTACGACCTTTGCCACAAGGTCGATGCCTTCTTGGACTATTGCGAGGTCTCTTGTGTCTATTCTGATCTCGAGCCGCGTTCCAACAGGAGGTGGAGCCGGCAGGTGTATGAACATGCCGCCGGCCGAAATGTTCGTGAGCTGGCAGGGGTGAAGACCGGCGGCCTCTCCCAGGGGCCGAAGCTCGACTGGTAAGGAACACGAGTAGCGCGCCTCCCTTCTTCGTTCCGAAGGAGCAGCGGAAGGATGCGGGGACGACGAGCTATGAGCAAGCACGTTCAGGTCGGCACGCATTCCTCGTGCTGTGGGCCTAACTGGTCCCTTGGGCGGCAAAAAGAAGTCTCGATATCCGTGCTCGGGGACCTCGGCTCGACCGGGCGGCGTACCAGGCTCATCGATAAAGCATGTGTTGGCGGACGAGGGCAGGGGGGGCGCTTGTGCATGAGCCTGCTCGGGCTCTCTAGTAACGAGACTCCTTAGAGCTGGTGGAACTAGTGCCAACGCCTGGTCGGCTTGCCCTGGAGAGCCTTGGGCTTCTTGCCAGAGAGTACTCACGAGATTGATGTGAAGGCGCTGTCTGCGGCTCCTTTTTACTGCGCGTTTTACGCGGACCTGAAGGGCGTCCATCGTCTCGTCCGATCGATAGAACACATCGGCCGCTCCTGCTTCGATTGCCGCTAGGGCAAGGTCCACCTCTGGACTCGATGTGGTCGCCACGATCTCTATCAGTGGGTCGAGTCTCCGACACTCTCCGAGGAAATCGACGGCGCCGGGGATCTTCAAGCTCACGACCGCCGAGAGTGGACCGTCGGCGTTGCGCAGCCTCTCTCTGGCAACGTCGAAGCTGGTCACGGCTTCGCTGGATATGCCTGCCGCCGTGAGCGCGTTTTGGGCTAGCTCGGCGGCAGCCCCGCTGCTCTCTAGGATCAGGGTCGAAGGCCGCGTTGCAAGAGAGCGCTTGAAATCGAAGAGGCGGGCTCTTATGCGAGTCAGCTCGGCGTCGTCATGGCCGGTACCTCGCGGTACCAAGCTTGCAAGATCACCCGAGATTCGGGTGTAGAGTCTTTCGGTAATCCGCACTTCGAGTAGAGATTGAAGCCGCGCCAGAAGTCTGGACAGGTCGGCAAAGGGCTTGGCTATGTAGTCCGAGGCGCCCGCGCCGATTGCCTTGCTCATGCCCGAAACGGATGGAAACGAGGTGCAGATCACAAAAGGTATCTCGATGCCCTTCTCACGCATACGGGTGACGAGATCCATGCCGGATCCATCAGTCAGCTCCTTTTCGATCATCAAGAGATCGAAACTGCCGGAGCCAAGGCGAACCCAGGCATCCGATAGGGTTGCGCTCTTCTCTACCCGATACCCCTCGCCGAAAAGCAGCTGCTCGATAATTTCGCGTGCTGTCTGGTCTCCATCGACGATGAGCACTCGAGACTGTGCTCGCAGCCGGGCGTAGTGCTCATTCCACTGGAGGCCAAGATCCTCTGTAAGCGAGCCTTGGGACATCGGGCGAGTATCGTGTAGCCCGTTCCAGCTGTAAAGAGGAGGCCAACGGGAAGGCCACTAATCTTGCCGCGACACCTTCGTTGCGTTCCTCGCGAATGACGGTGAACCGCTGGATATGGGCTAGGCGAGCTGCCGAAGGCTCGGCCAGTGCTCCACTAGAGAGAGAAAGGAACAATCACAGCGGGGTCCAGCACCCGGAAGAAGAAGGACTCCGCGGCGAATAGGCGTACCTTCTTTGCGTCATGAGAGACATAGCCGATAGAGAAGTCTCCACCTATCGTCAGCTCCAGATCGTCGTGATCATGGGGGATCAAGACGGCGCTGTTCAGTGCCTGACTGTAGACGATCTCACCGCCGATGATCTCCTCGGCGCGCTTCCAAAGCGGATACCCCGTGCATTGATCGTGAAGTCGTTTCCAGCATTCGTCTCCCACGACCAACGTGAACGGTCCCTCTTGAAAGGCCCCTTGCATCATCACGATTGCCCTGGAGAGCGACTCCATGATCCCTTTGTCTTCCCTGCCGAACGGAAGAGGATCATGTCCCGCGCTCGGCAACAAACCGCTGATGCCTCCCTTGTCGTAGCCGTAGTACAGGGCCTGCTCTTCGAAGAGAGCCATGCTCTTCATGCTTTCGTCGAGTGCATCGAGATTGGCGTCACTTGCTCCACGGGTGATGTTGTCCATCTCCCATCTGTCCAGCTCGAATTGGATTCTGGTCTCGACTAGAGGACGCACCTCGTAGATGCCGGTCTGAACGGCTCCTTCCTCTCTGTCCAAGACGGTCAGCCGTCCCTCGTTGACGACATTGCTGGCCCAGCCGTTAGGGCCGACGACTCGCACGACCTTGCGTCCTGAAAGGTGTGTTTTGAGAACGTCGACCGCTCGGCCGTCGATCTCTTCCCATGCCTCGGCGGAAAGTGGGGCCAGCTCGCGCTTCAAGAAGTCCATGTCGTTCCTTTCTAGAGTATTGAGTTTTTCGGGTGCGTCACTTGAGATTGCCTACACCAAGGCCCTTGCCGCTCATCTTCGTCGCGCCATTATCTTCGTCACCGTGAGAAGAAGATTCGGCCTCGACGATATCGGCCTCCGAAAACAAATAAGTTCTAAGCTCGTGGTCCCAACCATCCATGTTGCGGCGAAGCCACTCCAGGGTCATGCATGCATGCTCGATCTCTTCATCGCGGTTGTGGGCGAGGATTCTCTTGAGTTCTGGATCCTGGCTTGCGGCAACGCGCTGGTTGTACCAGTCCACCGCCTCGATCTCCTCTTTCAGACTCAAGAGCGCACGGGTAATGTTGCGCGTCTTCTCGTCAAGAAGCTCGGTCGGCTCGTGATAGCTCGGCATTGATCTGGTCTCCTGGGTTCGGGTGGCGGGCCCAACTACGATCCAGCGGTCGTTTTTGGGTGCCTTTGCTAGGACGGAAAGACGACGCAAGGCTCGAAGCCGGGCGACGAACAGTATCCAATTAGTCGCTGCTCGGCCACCCCACCAATGCCGAAATCAGCCGCCGGCCAGCTTCAGCGTCCAAACCGGCCCGAAATCGCTTGCCGAGTCGTCAAAACCGACACCTGCCTCGGCGTGGGACGCGTTCATGATGTTTCGGCAGTGACCCGGGCTACTCATCCATCCGGCGACTATCTCGGCTGAAGCCCTCGATCCCATTCCTATGTTCTCGGCCATCGGGTAGCCGCCTTCGTACCCTTCATCTCTGATTCTAGCGTCGAAGGAGCCGCCCTCTGGGCAGAAATGATCGAAGAAGCGCTCGTCCACCATCTTTCGGCTGTAGCGCCGCGCAGCACACCAAAGGATGACATTCATTGCCAGGGGATCGGCCGGAGCCATGCTTTCTTCTCCGCAGACCGCGCCAGCGGCGCGGTGCTGGTTCATCAGGACCACGACCTCTAGCTCGAGTCGCTCTCTGTATGCGGGCCAGTCGGTCTCGAGATCGCAGTAATGCTCCCCAAGGATCTCCACCTCGCCGGAGGGGAACTCGAGGCAGGCGGTCATTGCGTGCCCCTGGCAGGGGGCGCCGAAAACACAGGATTCGTTCCCTTCTAGGAGACCATCAAGGCATCTTTCTATGCAGTCATCCCTTTCGATATTGGCCCCATCCTCCCCAATGAAAGAGAACCCGCAGGTGTCGTAGACGTGGGCGCATACCTGCTCACAGCTAGCCGGCTCGCCACCGTTTGGCTGGTCCGTTCCTGGGTCGGAGTCGGGTCCGCAAGAGGCCGCCAGGATGGTGAGGAAGGCTACTAGCCAAATCTCGGATCGCCAATGAGCTATTCTCGATGAGTACACGGTCGATGTTCCTTTCTGGGATACGACCCTTGAGATAGACGGTGACGAAAGCTGTATTATGAGCGCTCGTGTTCCGGAGGATGACAAGTGCAACCCATGGAGTATCAAGGGTTGCGAAGTGCACCAGAATTACTATGCGAGGCGAGGCGGCAAGCGAGAAGCTTCCCTTGACACACGGCGTGAAGAGAAAAGAGCTACATCCGTCCGCGCCAGCCGATACTCAGCATCCCATTTTCCTCATAGTAGCCGCCAAGTGTTCCTTCGTCCCCACTGAAATGATAATACCCGACATAGAAGTCATGGGGCTGCAGGCCAGTGAAGGCGAGCTCGGGATTGATATAGAAATCATGATGGTCCAGCCCAGCCCTCCACCGAACGCGTGCTGTCCAACGCTCGCGATCAAAGGGCTGTGCGATCTCTCCAATCGAATAGAAACTCATGTCCCGGTCGATGACTTCGGTGTCTTCGAGAAGATGAAAACCGCCAACTTGCACGGTCACTCGCAGCTCTCCATCGCCTGGGAATACTTCGACACCAAGCGCCCACTGCGCAGCTTGCATCGAGATCGTCTCCAGATCCTCGGTCGTCACTGGATAATCACTAATCCACGCTGCTTCTGCACGCCAGGTTAGCGGACCGGTGACGAAACCCAGGTCCCCCCCGCCAATCCAGGCTTCGGGTTGGAAGGCAACGAAGATCGGCTCGCCGTGGGTGCTCTGTAGAGCCTCCTCCAGGCTGCCAGTCTGAAGAAAAGCGCGCCGGGCTCGTGGGTCGATGCCAAAGTAGGGCATGGCATGAGGAGCACGCTGCAAAGTGAGGGCAAAGTCGACCCCAGCTCCACTCCGACTTGCACGAACACCCCAAGCGGCTCCTATGCTGTAGTCTTGCTCTTCGAAGCCACCTTCTCGCAGGAGCACTTGCATGGCTGGTCCGAAGTCCTCTGGAGGGGCAAGGCCCAAGACTCTGCCATCCCGGCTATTTACGGGATGCCAAACGCTTTCGGGTTCGGGAAGGATAGCCGAGCGAAACCAAGGCATGAAGATCCCATCGATGCGAAAGTTTCTTGTGAAAAGCTCTATGCGGGCGCCCGGCATCGCGAGCCTGCGGTCCGACAACTCGTCTTGGAAGAAACGCCGCAGATCCAGTGCGGAAAGACGGTCCGTCGGAGGCTCCTCATCCACTCGTCCCCATCCGATGCGCTGGGTTCCGATTGTAAGTCTCATCTCATCCGCTCGAAGGCGAATGAAGCTCTCGTCCAAGTCCCCTCGAAACTCCATGACCTCTTCTTCACCACCGGTCTCGATGAACCCATCTACTCGGCCCCCAAGGCGCACCTCCCATCCGGGGCTAGGACGCCAACGAATGGCGGCTATCACCTCGTGCATTAGGGTCTCTACGAGAGGATCGCTGTCTGTGACGTAACCATAATTTGCGCGAATGCTTTCTATCAACACCTCCATGCGCGCTTGAGGCGCGGCGCCAGGACTAGAATCGGGCGTCGTGCTACTAGGAGCTACGGGAGTGGGCGGTGGTGGTGGAGCCCCGAAGACGAATACGTCCCCATCATCCTCGTCGTCATCGGCCACAGCGGCGCAGGGAAACACCAGAAATAGCGCGAACGAGCACAGGAACTGGCCGATGCGCCTCGAGAGCGTCCAGGAGAATGTCATGTTGCCTCTCTCAGGGGCGGTAGTTTACTTCGAATTCGCTGTCGGTGAGAGCAGACTCACTGAAGAGCGAGACCGGCAGGTCACGATCATAAACGACTTTGGTAAATATGAGACGAGTTTGATGGCCGCTCTGAAGATCTACAATTGACTGATCCATGACCGTCCAGTAATTCTGAATGCGCTCCACACGATGTACCTGTTGACGCTTCACTGGCTCATCGCCACCTTGATAATTGTCTTGACGAAGTACGATCAGCATTTCGGGGTGAATCCAAGACACTCGCTTGGTATATACGGAGTTCGAGGGATCGACGGGTGTGCTCTCCAGAACAAGCGTTTTGACTCCGTCTAGCTCTTCTTCCCCTCGTAGCTTGTGGCGATCCATATCGGGTTTTCGGTCCTGCAAGTCTTCGTAGTAGATGTCAGAGCCGACGAACCGGCCTCCTCGCCGTGATGACGCAATACGACGCACGCGTTCGCCAGCTGGCAGAAAAAGCCATTGATCACTTCGGCCGTCCGGATGGTCGTGTACCAAGAACCCTGTGCCTGCAATATCGGGTGGATTGGTGAAGCGTGTTAACGTCCGAATGTGTCCATCACGGTCCAGTGCGTAGGTGTAATACTCACGCACACGAGGGTCACGACCTGCATCCACAAGAGTCATTGTGCCTCTTGTGCTCATATCGTCACCATCTGGACGATCATAGACACGCTGAGCCAATTGCCGTCCCGCAACGTAGGGATCCTCGCTGTCAGCTGAAGCGGAGTTTGCTGTAGACAAGAGGGTTGCCATTGTGACGCCTATGCCGAGCATCCAAAATCTCTTGTGGGGCGAGTTCACGATAAGAGATAGCGGCGCCATTTCAATCAACTCCTTTCTCTGCTGCTAGTACGACCGAGGCTTATGCCTCCATTTATGCCTACTGCGTCGCTAGCATACTGTACGTTACCATCGCTTTGTTTGCTCGAACAAGTGGAGAGCCAGATGTGGGCACTCCAACTCACGTTATGGACAAGTTGCGAGCTGCCCGTGCCTCTGTTGATGCTCACGGAGTATGACGAGATCCCGCCTCGTAGTATTCACGGAGATGGGCCCTGACGTCGACTCGACTGCATCTTTTGATTTTGAGGTTGGTCCTGGAGGCTGGACTTCCTTCATCGTCATGAATAGCGCCTTTCGTTCGAACTCGTGACGAAATCAAGGAATGAATCCCGCCTACACCGATGCCATTGCGAGTCTGCCAAGGCCGTGCGCGTCATGCTGCGGTCACTGACGATATGGACGTCCGCTGTGAGGATCGAGAGGCTGGGCCTCCTGACGTACAGGGCCCGCACCAAGGAACATGCCGCGATCCACGGCCCCTTCTCCCGCGCTCGCTTTTGTCCGCGCTCCCGCCCGCGCACGGAGCAAACTCCCCTAAGACTTACCGGAGCAGCCTACTTTGCACTCCTTCTGCTCATTCATCCCAAGTGATCGACATGCTTGGAGATTCCCTATTGAGTACCCTTGGAGATAAAGGGGATTTCTCGGGGTCAAGAAGGCTTGCCGCCAACCACTAGCGTCGCTATAATGAAGCCGATTGAGAACGATTCGCATTTTCATGCGCGACCTGAGGAACCCAGCCAATGCAGCCCGCGGCCGAGCAACCGACAAATAGTCAGTCAGAGCGCGAGGCCGCTTTGGACGGGCCTGAAGTGCTGTTGGTTGGGCCTCCCAATGTAGGGAAGAGCGCTCTTTTCAACGCGCTGACAGGTAGCTATGTGGTCGTCTCCAACTACCCGGGAACGACGATCGAGGTGACTCGGGGCCGGTTCGAGCTGGGAGATGAGACCTACCGATTGACCGATACACCTGGGACATATGGTCTTCTTCCGGTGGGAGAAGACGAAAGAGTCACGCGGTTGGCCCTGATGCAGGGCAGCCCGGATCTCGTCGTTCACGTGGTGGACGCGAAGAGCCTGGAGCGAATGCTGCCCTTCTCGTTGCAGCTAAGCCAGCTGGGGCTCCCGCTCATAGTCGTCGTGAACATGATCGATGAGGCCGAGGATCTCGCCCTCGAGTTGGACATCGATGCCTTGCGGCTCTGGCTCGGGGTTCCCGTCGTTGCCACCGCCGCCACAAAGGGCCGCGGGGTAGAGGAGCTGAAGAGAGTCATCAAGGATGTCCACGAAAGGGGACGGCTCGTCGAAAGAGAGCCCGGGCATGCTCTTTCACGCGTTGGATCCAAGGATGAAGGCATCTGCGAGAGGAGCGGCTGTCCGGAGCCCATGCGATACTTCGGCGACGGGTCTCTCGCTCTGAACGATCCAAAGCTCGGACAGGCTTTCGAAGAGCTGATGCAGTTGGTGCGACCGTTGCTTTCCGAACGAGCCCCCTTGGCCGCGACTCTGCTCCTGCAAGGGGACGAGGATGCTCCAAAGATGTTGCCGGGGGGCTCGGAATCGGTGCTCGAGCGCGCCAGCGGGCTTAGGGAGAGCTTCGCCGAGGAGGGCGAGGATCCTGATGTCGCCGTCATGCGCCGCTATCATGACCTGGCCAGGGCCTGGGTGAGTAGTCATGTGAAGGGCACAAAAGAAACGGCGGACTCTCTTTCGGACAAGGTGCATCGCCTCGTCGTCAATCCCTGGACGGGCATCCCCGTACTGCTCGGAGTCCTCTACCTGGGCCTTTACGGATTCGTGGGTGTCTTTGGCGCGGGCACCGTCGTGGACTTTCTCGAGGAGGATGTCTTTCAACGGTTCGTCAACCCGTGGGTGGACGGCAGGCTCGATGCGTTGCTGCCCGGTGACGTGGGGTGGAGATTCTGGACGCGAGAGCTGATCGGCGGAGACTATGGCCTCGTTCCCTTGGGGCTTACCTACGCCATCGGCATCGTGCTGCCGATTGTTGCTCTCTTCTTCCTCTTCTTTTCCGTTCTGGAGGATAGCGGATATTTTCCGCGCCTCGCTCTTCTGGTCGACAGGGTATTCAAGAGGATTGGGCTGAACGGAAGGGCCGTAATCCCGATAGTGCTCGGCTTTGCCTGCGATACCATGGCGACGCTGGTGACCCGGGTCCAGGAGAGCCGCCGGGAGCGCATCATCACGACCTTCCTTCTGGCTCTCGCCGTTCCGTGCTCCGCTCAGTACGGCGTGATAGTGGCTGTGCTCGTCGGAAGAGGGGCCGGGATGGGAGGCATCTCCCTTGCTTTTCTCGCCTGGGCTCTAATCGTGGCGGTGGTCTTCCTGGTCGCGGGCGCAGTGGCGTCGAGGCTGGTTCCCGGAGAGTCTCCCAGCTTCTACATGGAGCTTCCTCCGATGAGGATGCCCCGCTTCAGCCACGTCATGATCAAGACCTTCGCGCGGATGAAGTGGTACTTTTTCGAGATCCTACCCATATTCCTTTTCGCCAGCCTTCTCATCTGGGTCGGACGGCTTACGGGCATCTTCGATCTGCTGGTCGGCGCCATAGCTCCAATAGTTGGCCTCCTTGGGCTTCCCGATGCCACCTCCGAGGTCTTCCTATATGGCTTCTTCCGGCGCGACTTCGGGGCTGCCGGACTCTTTGATCTGACCGGGTCGGGCATCCTGGATGCAGGCCAGGTCTTGATAGCCGCCGTGACCTTGACTCTTTTCATGCCGTGCGTGGCGCAGGTTCTCATCATGTACAGAGAGCGGGGTCTTCGGGTAACCGCCATTGTCATCGTGATGGTGATCTCGACTGCTTTTTCGGTGGGCCTCATGGTTCGAGGTGTCTTGAGTCTCATTGGAGGTTTGCCATGATCTGTGGCTTTTGCGGAAAAGAGATCGATGAGGCGAGAGCCGGTGCGGCTTGCCAAAAATGCCCCCTGGGAAAGAGCCAATGCCACCTGCTCAAGTGTCCGCGATGCGGATACGAGAACCCCAGGACACCATCTTTCTTTAGGCGTATCGCTGCTTGGAAGAATAAGAGCGAGCGCGGGCTACAGGAGGAGAGCCATGAAGAATACAGCTCGCAGTGATCTTTCGGCCATCGAAGCCTGGAATGGCTCGATGTCTTTTCTTTCGAGGCCCTTGGCAAGCATGCGCCGTGTGCTATGTACCAATGGATACGGGGAGCCGAGAGCAACGGAGCAGGGCGTGGCGACAAACGGTCATAAGAGCAACGGAAAGGGTCTCGAGAACGGAGCGATGGGGGCAGTGCGGCCTCTGAGCCGTCTTTCCATTGGGGCAAAGGGAGTCGTCGTTCGCCTCAGCGGGAGCCGGCGCTCGAGACTGAAGCTCGCCTCCCTCGGGGTCGTTCCGGGAGCGGGGCTCGTTTTGGAGCAGCGTCGTCCGGCCCTCCTTTTCCGTATGGGACGAAGTCGTTTTGCCGTGGACGAGGAGCTTGGGGCGTCGATCGAGGTGTGTTTGGCCGAACCGTGAACCTCTTCCGACCAAGGTTCCACCCCACGCAAAGGATGACCGGCCGGTGAGTCTGGCGGGCTTCCCTGCGGTATGTTATCGAGCTAGCGATGCGCCACGCTGCCTGGGCGGCGACGGGCTGCTTGGCCGGTTGTATCGGCCGAAACCAAACTCTGTCGGAGGTTAGAGATGGACAAGAACTTTTTGGAGCACCTATCTCGCGAGACCGAGGAACTGAAGACCTCCGGGCTATTCAAGAGTGAGAGGGTGATTACTTCTCCACAGAAAGCAAAGATAGAGGTCGAGGGCGGCCAGGAGGTAATCAATCTTTGCGCAAACAACTATCTCGGTCTTTCCGATCATCCAGACCTAGTAAAGGCCGCTTGCGAGACGTTGGAGAAGTATGGCTTCGGCATGTCATCAGTTCGCTTCATCTGCGGCACCCATCAGATTCACAAGACGCTCGAGTCACGGCTGTCGGCCTTTTTCAAGATGGATGATACGATCCTCTACTCATCCTGTTTCGATGCAAATACCGGGCTCTTCGAGACGCTGCTTGGTCCCGAGGATGCCATCATAAGTGACGAGCTCAATCATGCATCGATCATCGATGGCGTGAGGCTGTGCAAGGCGAAGAGGCTTCGCTACAAGAACAACGACATGGCCGCTCTGGAGGCCTGCTTGAAAGAGGCAAAGGGCTGCCGCTTCAAGATGATCGCTACCGATGGCGTCTTCTCGATGGACGGCATCATCGCCAATCTGAAGGCGATATGCGATCTTGCCGACGAGTACGGTGCGCTCGTGATGGTCGACGACTCGCACGCTGTCGGCTTCATGGGGGAAGGCGGTCGGGGAACCCCCGAGCATTGTGGGGTAGCGGATAGAATCGATGTGTTGACGGGGACGCTGGGCAAGGCGATGGGTGGTGCCTCCGGGGGCTATACCTCCGCTCGGCAGGAAATCGTTACCTGGCTTCGCCAGCGCTCCCGTCCATATCTATTCTCCAACACCTTGATGCCCGCGATTGCGGGCGCCTCCCTGAAGGTTATCGATATGCTCGAGGGAAGCGGGGCGCTTCGGGAAAAGCTTCGTGAGAACACGGCTTACTTCAGAGGCGCCATGGAGCAGCTGGGATTCGATCTGGTCCCTGGCGAGCATCCCATCATTCCCGTGATGCTGGGAGATGCCGAGCTGGCTGGTCGCATGGCGGACAAGCTCCTGGAGAGGGGAATATACGTGATTGGCTTCTCCTATCCAGTCGTGCCCAAGGGTAAGGCCAGGATTCGCACCCAGATGTCCGCGGCGCTGGACAAGAGTCACCTCGATCGAGCTATCGAGGCCTTTGCAGCCGTGGGCCGTGAGCTAGGGGTCATCTCGTCGTGAAGGCTCTAGTCAAGGCAAAGGCCGAGCCCGGTTTATGGATGGATGACGTGCCCTTTCCAAGCCTTGGCCCCAACGATGTCTTGGTCAAGGTGAAGAAGACCGCGATCTGTGGAACCGATCTTCACATCTACAACTGGGACGAGTGGTCGAGGCGCAACATCCCCGTGCCTCTGACGATTGGCCATGAGTTTGCTGGAACCATCGAAGAGGTTGGCAGCGCGGTCAGCGGCCTAGAGAAAGGGGAAAGAGTATCGGCCGAAGGGCACATCATCTGTCACCATTGCCGCAACTGCCGCGCGGGCAAGAGGCACCTTTGTAGGAATACCAAGGGTGTCGGCATTCATCGGCCGGGGGCCTTCGCGGAGTATGTAGCGGTACCAGCCTACAATATCTTCAAGATCTCCGATGTGATCAGCGACGAGATCGCGGCCTGCTTCGATCCTCTCGGCAACGCCGTACATGCGGCCCTAAGCTTCGATCTCGTTGGAGAAGATGTGCTGATTACGGGAGCTGGGCCAATAGGCATCATGGCGGCGGCGATCTCTCGTCATGTGGGAGCGCGGCATGTAGTCATCACCGACATCAACGACTACCGACTCGAGCTTGCACGCAAGGTTGGGGCCAGCCGGGCCATCAACGTTCGCGAGGCATCGATCTCGAAGGCCATCGATGATCTCGGCATGACCGAGGGCTTCGACGTTGGAATGGAGATGTCGGGCAGTGCCGAGGCCTTCCGAGAAATGCTGCGGCTGATGAACCATGGAGGGCGCGTCGCTCTTCTTGGAATACCCCCTTCCGAGATGGCCATCGATTGGAACGAGGTGATCTTCAAGGGCCTCGAGATGAAGGGGATCTATGGCCGGGAGATGTTCGAGACTTGGTACAAGATGAGCACCATGATTCAGGGTGGCCTGGATATCTCTGCCGTGCTCACTCACCGCTTCCCCGTGGACGAGTTCAGTGAAGGCTTCGAGGTTCTCAAATCGGGTAAGTCGGGCAAGGTCGTTCTCGATTGGACATGATTCACTTGGCCCACTTTGCTCTCCAACTACTAAGACTCAACCTCTTCCTAATACCTCGAAGTACGGCTCGAACCTCTTTCCGCCCAGCTTCGGTGGGGCAGGGTGGGGCCTTGCCGGAAAGCAGAATGACGCCGAGGGCTGCCGCTCTCGGCGTCATAGAAGGCTCCGGTTTGCTGGAGCACTATGGGAAATAGTAGGTCACGTCTCCCGATAGGAAGGTGGCCCTATGCGCCCGGTGTGTCTCGTTTGCGTCGATGTTCCCATCGTCGTTTCGGCTCGCGGGAGTCTGGGTCATCGTCACGAGGGTGCCCCCTGTTCCCGTGGTCCAGTGCGATGATGCGAAATGGAACCATGTCGGGACCTCGCTCGGTGAGCTCACTCCATCCAGATGGTGCACCAGGTCCAGGACTCCTTCGAGAGAGTAGTTCAGACCGGCGGGGTCTCCGACCCTGTTGCTACAGCTCACGTGGCTCGATATCGCGCTCCAGCTGTCGCTGGCCGGGTCGTACCTCTGCCACTCGCAGTGACCGGTGGGATCCTGAAGGACCGCGAACAATGCTCCACCCACGGCGGGGCCGGCGACCCCACCGCTCTTACCCCATGGGGCCGGAACCAGGCTGTCACAGGGTCTGCCGACCCAGGTGAACAGCATCTGGTCCCATCCATTGTCCACGTCCGCCGCGCGTGCCGTGGGATAGATTTGACCTCTGTTGTCGATGCCCGATGCAACCCAGTAGTTCCCGTTGAAGAGGAAGAGGAGCGAGTCGAGATCTCTTCTGGAGTTGAGGTTTCTAGTGATCGGGATGGTGACCGCCCAGTCGTCTATGTGCGCCCACGATCCCTCGCCTTCCTCGCCTCGGATCTGCAGCAGCGGCGTCAGGAAGGCCCGGTCCCCCGTCAAGGGAGGGGTCGTGACGGTAATCTCTTGCCACTCATCGGCCGCCGCGGTGATGCGGGGCCCAGAGATCAGCCATTCCGGCTCCACCTGCGAAGCGGCGTCGGCAACCTCGATCATCGGCTGAAGGAAGGCGCTCGAGCCGCCAGGGGGTCTACCCTCGAACCTGTACCAGAGGTGGAAGGTATAACTCTGTCCGGCCTCGACGTGCTCGAAAGGCATCGAAGCTCGAATGTATCTCCCCTCGGATACATCGGTCTCGAGCAGAGCGGAGCGAGTCCCCGTGTTGACCTCGGAGGCCTCCTCGATTGCTCGGAAGCCGCTGGTCGGATGGCGGACGAAGCCCTCTGGTTCTCCATGCGACCAGATCTCGAAGTCGAAGTTGTATCCGAAGCCGCATCCAGGAAGGTCTGTGGCGACCTCCTCGTAGATGCACTCGGTGGTCTGCCAATCACAGTGGCCAACGAGTGTCCAGAGGACGTCCTCCTCGCACCAGGTATCCAGGGGAGGACAGCTGATATCGGCACAGGGATCGACACAGCCGCCCTCATCCGGTTCGCAAACATGGGCAATATCGGCGCAGGTCGTCCGTGTTTCCGTATAGCTGCACTCCCCGTCGATGCACTCCGCCGGCCCCGAATAAGCTACCTCCACATCTTGCTCGCAGTATCCCGGCGGCGGATCGTCACATGTGTATCGATCGGCCTCCGGATAGAAGCACTCCCCATCCTCGCACGTCCCCGAATCCGCGAACACCACGACCTCGTCTCCATCGCAGACAGGTGGAGGTGGGTTGTTGCACGTGGTCGAATCACAGGGATTGTCCGGGTCTCCCGATCCCCCATTATCGCATCCGAGGTTGGCCGCGATGAGCAAGCCGAATAATGCGGCAGTAGTCCTCAACAATGGCTCGAGCTGCTTTGACATTGACGCTCCCCCCCATGGGAAGCTCCTCTTGGGTGAAGCTTCCCTGCTAGCGCTTGGTTCCCTTTTTGCCGGAGGGATTTGGGTGATTACCCATGCCAGAGCCCCCCCAGGCTTTGGCTTCACTACTTACGGCCGCATCGGGCAGCAATGCGGAGAAACCTTCAAGTAGGCATTCGTTTGGCCGCCGCGCGAATATTCCGTAATATGCGGTCGCATCTCGCTTACCGATTCGAGACGAGGAAAACCATGGAAGACAAGAGTCAAGCAGCAAAAGAAACGGAGCAACCGGCCTACTTGATAGAAGGCGCCCGCTCTAGTGCATCCAAGTGCAAGACCTGCAGGAGAAAGATCTCCAAGGGGGCGCTTCGGCTCGGAGTTCTCGTGGACGGTTTCTACGGGCCTGGGTACATGTGGCACCACCTGGAGTGTGCCGCCAAGAGGCAGCTCGACAAGGTGGAGGAGGCCTATGCCGAGCAGGCATGGAAGCATGCCAAGGCTCAGCCA
>SKWY01000135.1 GCA_007128675.1 Deltaproteobacteria bacterium
ATTCTCACTGCTCCTTCAATTACTGCCGTCCTTCAACTACAAGTCTAACTCGACTCGAAATCGGCCGACCCCCACGTGGCTACCTGTCTACCAGGACCCGCAGCGGGCCAGCTCCTTGTTGGAGGGCCCGGCACAACACTGTTCACGCTCTGCCGCCCATCGACAGGCGCCAGAGGATGCTAGAACCGGAAAAGCTCGCGGTCAACCCCAAAAATCGAGAAAACCCGCCAAACACCAGCCGTTCCAAAAAGACTCGGCCCAGAGGGCTCAGTCGGCGGGAGGCAGACAGAAACCGAAATCGGGCCCCTGTGGAGCACAGTACAATGCTCCATCGTCACCGCAATCGCTGTCCTTACGACAAACCCGGGTGCAGATAGCCGACTCCCCGTCCGCACCCGTAACCTGGCAATGGGGAGCATCGGTACCGCAAGGGTTTTGATCGCCCGCAACTCCTGGCTCACAGCCAATACCCAAAGTGGGGCCTTGCCCACAAACAGGCGCAATCTCCCACAGTAGTAGCTCTCCAGTACCATAACTGACTCGCGAATCGAGACAGCTCGTAAACCTTCCCCGGCAACCTTGGTCCCGACCGTCACAAGGGGTAGTGCAAGCCTTCCGCTCCTGCTTTATCGGCACACAGAGGCCAGAATCACAGTCCCCGTTGTCCTCGCAGATATCCCCGGGAGCACGCACGGAGTCACGCATGGGGGTAGCACAAGCAGCGAAGAAGCCTATTGGCCAACCATCAATCTTGGGGTCCTCCGGCCACCCGAAGAATGTGCACACCGTAGTGCCTGGCTCGGGAGCAGTGGGGTTGCAGTCTTCATCACCCCCGCAAATCTTGAATCCCACCGGGCCACAGATGGTCATCTCCTCGGGAAGGCCCTGATCGCCGGCCGACGAAACCACGGCGGAGTAGCACTCGGCAGGCTCCGAGCAAGGGTCGCAGCTTGTTGTGTCTTCTGGAAACCCGAGACATATCCCCTGGGTGTCTCCAGGACGTACCATGGTGGCAGGGACCACGCATGCACAGCTTAGCGTCCCATCCGAGCAGCCGGGAAGAATACCGACGCAGTCCTCATCAAGCTCACAAAGCTCTCCCGGCCCGTTGAGCACAGGGGTACACCCTCCGGCCGACTCCAAACAAAGCTCTCCTGTAGGGCAAGTAACTCCCTGGCATATTGGAACACACTCGCCAGTAAGGTAGTCGCAACGCTCGTGCTCTTCGCATTCCTCCTCACACGGGTTCGTGGACGGATCCTCGGCATCCCGCACGCATATCCAATCCTCGCAGCGATATCCTTCGAGGCAACGTCCATCAGACTCGCATGGATAACCTTCAGTTAGACTGGTATCGAGGATCAGTGAGCAGGAGAGAATCAAGGATCCTACAACCGCAACCAAGGGGCTCCCAAACCTGTCCATAGTCAGAACCTCCCCCCCACCGTCAGCATTGCACCATCACCAAGCGGCACCGGCACCATCGAAAACCAGTCCTCCCGCAGGCCTCGCTGCGGTACCTCCTGTGGCCCTTCGGGCTGGAGCGCCGGCATCGCGAGATACACTCCGGCGACGACCCCAACGAAGGCAGCCCCGTAGAGAACGTCGGCTATTAGCGCAGAACTCTTTGCCCTGCCCATGGTTTCCTGGATCTCCTCTTGCCGGCGCTGGGGAATCGCCTTGGCCGCCGCCTGTGCCTGCCGTGCCCGAAAGCCCATTATGGCGCCCCCAATACCCGCCGCCACACCACCGCCACCGGTCAGGTACCCGATGGTAGTCCTATCGATGACCATTGTGCTTCGAAGCTCACGAACTACCGGCTCATTGCCTGGCCCTCGAGGGAAGTCATCACTGAAAAGCTGCGACACGAAAGCTGCCAGCTCCGACAAACCGGCGGGATCCTCGATCGATAGCTCATGCTCCCCCTTGGCCAGCACGTGTCCATCAGAGGCCACGCGAGCCATCATCACTCGAAGAGCCCCGCCGCCTGCCCTGGCTACACCAGCGGCAAGCACCTCATCCACCCCAGCCCATCGAGCAATGCTCGCGCTCGGCTCGGAGACCTTTCCCTGGGACAGCGCCCGCTCGAGATTAGAGAGCAAGCCGCTGACCGCGGCTCCATCCGCCGCCGGAGTCATGGCGAGCCGCACCAGAGCACCAGGGGCCGCTCGATGCTCTTCTTGGAGCATCTCGAAGCCCAGAGACACGAGAGACAAATGATGCCTCGTGGGAAGGAGGTTGCGAATCTCTATCGGCGAGATCCCTCTGAAGACACCGTTGACATAAACGCGAGCATTGGTTTGGTCGACAATCACCTCCAATGGATTGCGAGACTCCTGTTCGACCTCGGAGCGAATCGATTCCGCCACCTCACGGATATCGGGAGGGAAGAGCCTGCCGTCAAAGACGTAGTTGCTCCGAAGGGACAGAAGCCGCCGAATAGTCGTCCTTGCACCATCGACATCGCCATTGAAGTAGGCGGTCGCCGCCTGCATGGCATAGGCCTCCAACAAGTCGGGAAAGAACTCGGTCAAATCGGAGTCCTCGAATGCCGCAATCGCGTCCTCCAATGCATGAAGAGCTGTGGCAAACTCGAAGTTCTGATAGGCCTCTACCCCCTGATCGTAGAGGCTTCTTGCCCTTCTCGCCGACTCCTGGCGCTCTTGGAAAACCTCCCTACCCTCGGCCCTAATAGCCAAATCCACATGTTCCACCCTGTGGCTTTGGCGAACGACGGAGTCGATGGCATAGGCAATCGTAGCCGTCTCTCTTTCCAGCCCACCGGCCAACGGCACGGCTACGGCACCCGCCCTATAGTCCGCGGACGCGGCGCTAGGTGCCATTAGCGGCAATGACACGAGGAGCATCAAGGCACGCAAGAGAAGGGCTCGAATACACAAAAAGCTCATGTGAAAAGTGTCTCCATTTTTCGACGCCGAATATCGCCTCATTCAAGCCAGCATATCAAACTAGGTCGGTCTCGACTCAAGTGGTGGCTCAAGGACGAAGGCTAGCACCATCTTCCATCGCCTTTTCGGTGCCCATGAAGATTCGCCAAGTACGCAGGGCATCCAAGGCGGCCTTCAGCTGCCGATCCTCGGCTTCATCGAGACCTTGCTCGACCGAATCCGCCTCCAAAGTAGACTCTTTCTTCGCGATCGCTTCATCCGGGTCCCAAACGGCCTCGACAACGACGTCGGGATGAACTCCTTGTTCACCAATGGGCCTGCCGCTTGGAGTGAAGTACCGAGCAACCGTCAACTTCAGACCGGAACCGTCCTCGAGATCCATCACGGTCTGGACGGAACCCTTACCGAAGGTGGATGTGCCCATCAGGACGGCACGCCCATGGTCCTGAAGGGCTCCGGCGACAATCTCGGATGCTGAAGCGCTTCCCTCGTTGACGAGAACGACCATGGGGTATCCAGGCTCGGTGCCCGCTCGATGGGCCCTCGAAATCTCGGCATAGGTCCCGCGCCCCCGAGTCTTTACGATAACGCCTTCGGAGAGCCATCTGTCCGCAACGGAAACGGCCTGATCCAGCAGCCCCCCCGGATTGCTACGCAGATCTAGGACCAGGCCTGGAATGTCACCTTCCAGCTCCTGCTCGAGCCTACGAAGAGCTTCTTCGAGATAGTTGCCGGTTCGCTCCTGGAAGCTTTTGATTCTTATCACCGCATACCCATCTACTACTCGCGCCTCCACTGGGTTCAATCGTACGTGCTCTCTCATCAATGGGATGTCTCTTGGTTTCGTGAAGCCGTCCCTGTCGATCCTAAGAGTCACCTTCGTGCCCGGAGCCCCTCGCATCCTTCGAACAGCCTCGGCAATGCTCATTCCGTCGGCATTGCTGCCATCAATCTTCAAAATCACGTCACCAGTGCGTAGCCCGGCCCGAAAGGCCGGAGTGCCATCGAGAGGGGCCACGACGGTCAGCCGTTCATCCTCGACCGCGACCTCCAGACCAATACCCCCGAACTCTCCTCCAGTATCGATCTTCATCTCCTCGTACTCTTCCGGAGTCATGAAGGCGCTATGCGCATCAAGCGTCGAAAGCATCCCCTTTATGGCGCCATAGATGAGCTGGGTAGAATCCATCTCCTCTACGTAGTTGTTCTGCACATAGCTGAGCACCCGGGTGAAGACTGCCAGCTTTTCGTAGGTGTTCGTCCTGGCGATTGCCCGAGTAGCGGGTTGAGCCAGCCCGGTCAACAAAACTACAGCCGCCAGCACGGGAATAAGGCTTCTTCTTCGCCATGGGCTTCTTGTTCCGACCGAGAGCATCTGTTCACCTGACCTCATCATTTTGGAAGCATACTAGCACCAGGAGCGGTTCGCTGAGGCTGTCTGTCGTAAGGACCTAGCGAGCGAACCATTCCTCGGGATTCTCTGCCTGTGCGCCCCGTCTAATCTCGAAGTAGAGATGGCTTCCCTCGAGTAACCCAGAGTCGCCGACCAGACCCACCACCTCACCAGCTACCACCTCTTGTCCGTTGGACACCTCGGTCCTGTCCATATGTGCCATCAAGGTGTAATAGCCCCCCCCGTGGTCCACTATCACTAGGTTTCCGTAGCCTCTTAGCCAATCCGAGTGCACCACACGGCCCGGTGCCACCGCTCTTACGGGAGTCCCCCTGGGCGCCCGAATGTCGACACCTCTATGGATCTTCTGCCCTCCCACTCCCTCAATCGCTCGGCCAAAGCCCGTGACGATGGCTCCGGGCACGGGTCTTGGCAAGCGGCCGCGCAGTCCGGCGAACCCCTGATCGCCGCCGGCGTGCTGACTCATCTGCTCCATTCGACGCTGCAGCTCCAGCGCGGCACGCCTGACCTGGGCCAGCGCCCTTTGCTGCAACTGTCGATCCTCACGAATGCGGGAAAGAGCCTCCTCTCGTTCCTCGCGAGCATCTCGGAGGGAGGCGAGACGAGCTGCCGCCGCCCCTCGTAGATCCTCCAGTTCTCGCTTACCGCGCTCGAGAGACGAGCGTTGCTCCTCGAGCATCTTCGTGAGCCGACGAACCTCGTCTACTGCCGCAAGATCCGCCTCCAGAATCCGAACCAGCATCCGCTGAAGCGAGATTAGCTCCGGCACACTTCGAGCCGAAAGAAGTACCGGAAGGTAGCCAAGACGCCCCAGCCGATACCGTGCGATTAGACGGGGCTCGAGAAGCTCCATTCGTCTAGCAAGGAGCGTGCTCGTACTCGCGAGATCTTGCTCGATTACGGCGAGAGCCGCCTCTGCGTCAGCCACCCGCTCCTCCGCCTTTCCGGCGGCCGCGACCTCCACGGCCACCAGCTCATCGAGGGCATTCATCGCCGCCAGTATCTCGGCCTCGTCCTCGCCGAGTCGATTCAGGTCTCTACGCAGCTCGGCCGCTCTTCTAGCCAACGATTCCTGATCCCCGGTTGCCGACACCGTGATCCTTGGCGTCGCCGTCAAACAAAGAAGAAGGGTCAACACCAATGGAAGACATGAGGGCGAAGCCAAAACGACCCCCATTGACACGTGTTTTTGAGATCTCTCGAATCTGGAGGAGCACGAAGACAGGCACTTGAGAGAGAGACA
>SKWY01000323.1 GCA_007128675.1 Deltaproteobacteria bacterium
ATCGTCGACGGTGGAGTCACGCCCCATCAGTTCAGCCTGAACTATGCCGACCCCATACAGCCAAACGAGCGGTATCTTTTCGTTCACTCCAGCAGCGACCCCTGCGGTCTGCCAGCCGACTTCATCTACTCATCCGTCAGGTTCGCGGTGACGACCCCCGAGGAAGCGGCCATCGTCTGCCTTCCCGGTCCTGACGGCATGCCCCCCGGCGCCGAGACTTGGGAGCTGGCGAGCGGCGAGACAGCCTACATAGTGGACATGGTGGAGTTCGACGCCTCCGATCTTCCTCGGGGATACAGCCTCGCGAGGTTCTCGGACGGCAACTGGGGCCGCACATGGGATGGTCCCTACTGTACGGTGCCGGGCGAAGGGACGGAGTACGGAAGCCCCGGCCAGCCGAACGCGAATCCGCCCGCCTGCCCTTGCCCGGCGGATCTCGTCATGACCGAGGCAATGTTCGACCCCGACGGCGGCGGCAGCGAGTGGTTCGAGCTTCACAACGCCGGCAACGAGACGATCAGCCTTCACTGCTACTCGGTGATAAGCCAACGATGGGAAAGCGATGAGCAGCGATACGAAGAAAGAGACCGCTGGGCCGCCGCGTCGCTAGAGGAGCCTCCATCTCTGGCTCCAGGTCAGTACCTAGTCGTGGACAAGGGAGATTGCGAGGCCTTCGAGATGGAGAACTGTGTTCCCCTCGAGGGAGGGTTCACGATGTACTCCACCATTGAGGGCGCCTTCGATACGGTCTGCGAAGACTCCAGCGGAGCCGAGCGCCTCGTCGACAGGGTCGCCTACAACCGCTCGGTCCATCCGAGACAGCAGGGCTACTCGCTGCAGCTCGACAACCGCTACATCAGCTCGTCAGAGCGCGAGTACTGGTATCGCTGGTGCAGAAGCGACCCTGTCTATGAGACCCTGACCACCGACGATGGGCAGGTGGACAACCATGGCACTCCCGGAGCCGCGAACCACACATGCCCGGATGTTCCGAACTGGCCTGCCGAAGGCGAGCTTGTCATCACTGAGATCATGGGTCGTAGCCGGTCCCACAACAACAGGTGGTTCGAGCTCCACAACCCCGGCCAGCAGACGATGTCTCTCGATGGCTGCATCATCACGAGGGTCAGCGCAACTGGCACAGCCTCCCGCACGACCCTTCCGGTTGGGGGCGGAGCGCTGGTGAGCCCGGGCGCCTGGCAGGTGTTCGCCCGGCCGACCATGCCCTGTCCGAACAACACTTCTTGTATTCAGTGGCCGAGCACCTCTCTGACATTGACCGAGGTCGGCACCGTCCGCATCGAGTGCCCCCGCCTCGACGATCCCACCGGAACCTCGTCCGCCGTCGTCGACAGCCTGGTCTATGATTATGACGACGATCATTTCGGAGACGTGCCGACCAGCTTCCGAGCCCTGGTTCTTCGCCCGGATCGATTGAGCAACCCCCACTTCCCCTCCGCATGGTACGTGGCGACGACCGATCAGGCCTATGAGGCCGTGGACGCCGACGGCCAGCCAAGCGGAGACTTCGAGTACGGCACCCCCGGCTCGGCCAACCCCACGCCCTGACGATGACAAGACTCCTTCATCTCGCCTCTTTGGGCGCGGCGGCGATCCTTCTGCTCTTTGGTACGGGCTGTCCAAGCCCATGTGCCCTGCCCATCCCCAACCCGGAGAAGCTTTCGTTCTACATGGTGAACGTAGGTCAAGGAGACGCGGCCTTCCTGCTAGCGCCCAACGGGGACCGCATGCTAATCGACGCCGGCGAGCCGGAGCCGGCGCAAAGCAGCCTCTTGCCCGTGCTCTCGGAGATACTCGGAGAGCCAGAGCCCTTCGACGTGGTCATTGCGACTCACTTCCATTACGACCATGTCGGAGGCATGCAGGTCCTAGCCGATGAAGGCTGGCTTTCCACGAGCACCGTTTTTTACGATCCGGGCGAGCAGGGTGAAGCGAACTTTGGCGTGTACCACGGCTACACGAGCGCCACCTGTGGAGAAGAGTGCCGCTTTACTCCCGAGCCTGAAGAGATCATACCCTTTGGCGGCGACGCCATCACCGTCACGGTGCTGGCCGCGGACGGCAAGATATATCCCGGCGGGTACTCGCTGGATTCCTCGACGAACGGACGCAGCATCGCCGTGATGATCTCTTGGGGCGAGTTCGACCTCTACACCGGCGGCGATCTGACGACCGACGTGGCGGAGCCCTTGGCGGGCCGGGGCCTAATGGCTGGGACCGACGTCTATCGTGCCCACCACCACGGTTCGAACGACGGGAACACCCTCACGATTCTCGATGCGCTCTCGCCCCAAGCGGTGCTGGTATCCCTTGGTAACTCGAGATCCTGTGGGCCCGGATACAATCGCTACGGCCATCCCCGCCAGGGTTTCTTGAATGCCCTTCGAGCAGTGAGGCCTTTGCCCGTGCTCTACCAAACCGAGACCGGAGGTAGGGCAGTAGACTCCGACACCTTTTGCGAGGTCCAGGACTGGGACCGAGACCGCCGTGACTATGGCGATCTATCCGTGGTGAAGGAAGCCGGTCACGTGCTGGTCCAAACCAACGGAAGCACCTTCAGCATCAGCCCCGAGTGCGGAGAGAGACGCGAGTTCACCGCGCGCTGAGGCCTTTGCCTTTCCTATGACGGTAGGGGCCTGCTCCTTTTCGTCCACGAGCAGACGCGCATCTCGGCCCAGAGCATAGACATGAGCGAGCCGCAAGGAGCACGGCGGATCCACTGCGGCGAAAGCTCATGCGAGCCTGTGGCAAACTAGGTCGTAAACACCCGCCACTACCTCGGCAACGGCGCGCCAAGGGTTTGCCTCGCAAAAGGCGCGAGCAGCCGTTGAAAGCGAGCGTTGAAGCTCCCTGTCTCGAAGCAGCCTGAGGATACCGCTAGAAAGAGCATCGGCGCTGCTTGCAACCGCGAGCACTCCCGACTCTTTCCCCAGGCCCTTGGCGGCCGGCTCGCAGGCAACCACCGGAACTCCTAGCCCCAGCGCATTGAGCATCTTGATCGGGTAGCCTCCACCGCCCGTTCTCGGGATGACGACCGCACGAGCCGATCCAAGCAACGACAGAGCTTCCATATGCGACTTTGCCCGAATAAGGCATACCCCCGGCATGGTTGCCAGCTCCTTCGGTCCATCATCGTGCGTGACGAGGGCCAGCCTCGCCCTAGGCAGCTCGCGAAGCACACGGGGCCAAGCGGCAACCAAGAGATGGAGGGACTGATACGGATCGAGGTTTCCGGGATAAACCACCCAGTCAACATCCTCCGGCAGCTTGGGAAAGCTGGACAGGTAAGGTGGGCGGCTCACTCCAGGGGGCAAAACGGTAACCCTGCCTTTCTCGAGGGAGGCTGTCTCCAAGGCATCCTGGTCGAGAGTGAGCACCCAATCCGCCAAGCGAGGGACCAGATGATCCAGAACGCTCCCAAAGCCGCCTGCCCCTTTGGTGAGGCCTCTATTCAAGATCGCCCTGGTCCTCGATGCTCGTCTCATTGGACGGTTCGAGAAGCGAGCAGCTCCCGTCCAGGCGGCCAGCTCCTCGGCGAGAGAGCCGTGGATTTGGTGAACCACAGGGACTTGGAGAACCCGGCCCGCTATGGCGGCGGCTATTCCACCCTCATGATTATGGCCATGGATGACCGTGGGCTCGAGCGCTCGAACAGTTCGCATCAAGGTCGAAAGAAGCAAGGCGTCGTTGAATGGGCGGGCTAGTCTTGGCCTCGAGTCGAGATCCGCCCGGACAAAAGGAACTACGGGTGCGCGGTGAATCACCGCCTCGGGAGGAAGGCTCCCGCCGAGCCCCTCTCCATAGCAGAACAAATGAACCTCGTGACGAAGCTTTCCCAGCGCACGGCACAGCTCCGATACCCAGGCCTGGGTTCCGCGGGGAGCAGGAAAGGGCGAGGCGAGCACCATGGCCACTCGATGAGGGGCCTGCGAATTTCGAGCAGCCATCAGTCCAGGTACCCAAGGGAGCGGAGCCGTTTTGCGATGATAGCCTCCTCATGCGCGGTATATGAGGAGCCTCCAGGCAAAGATGGGGAATTGGACCTGCCTTGGCTTTCGGGCTTGCCCACGAGGGAGGGCCACTCCAGGTCGCTTGGCGGGCTGACCCCACAAAGGGACATCATGGTCGGCGCACAAGCTCCTATCGGCACTAGGCCGAGGTCGCAGGGTTCACTCCAGCACCCCGCGCCGGCAAGAACCAGCATGCCCTCCCGCCGATGTGTCCCCGTCGGACCACGGCCCTTGCCTCCAAGCTTCTCCTTTCCCGTCAAACGAGCCACACAGGGGCCTTTGCGACCTCTGGAGGGAAGCACGGTGTACCGATACCCCGACACCTTGCCCGGCACGAAGTAGATGTCCGGAGCCTCCTCAACTGCCGGTCCATCAAGGATCTCCTCCCTCCGTCTCACCAGCTCGACGACGGGTTCTCCATCCATGGGGTCCTTTAGGTCCAGCAACGTCGACGAGACGAGAGCTGCTACCGCGTCCACCTCCTCTGGCGCGATTACACCCGAGGGTTCCCGATCCCGCACATTCAAACGCACGCTTGGCGCATAAGTGAGCTCCTCACTGAAGGCAAGTGTTCGAAAGAGATCGACTCCCTCTAACCGGCGCCGGCTCTCGACAAGGCTCGCTGCCCTTTGAAAACGCCTGACGAGGAGTTCCTTTAGCCGAGCAGGCAGCCAGCGAAGCGCTGCGCCCCTGGCCAGGGACTCCAGCCCCCCCAAGGCTCGCCGTTTATCCTCGAGATCGACGAAGCAAAGAAGTCCCGCCCGCTCCAAGGCTCTATTCGGATGAAAGATGCGATCGGAGGCGCCCTCCATGCCATGGTCACTGGCTATCATGACAGCCGCGTTGCCTGCTTGCACGACAAGCTCGCCGATGATTCGGTCGGCGGCTCGGTAGACATCGGCTATCGTGCCAGCCACCTGCCTCGACACGTGAGCCGGCCGACGTGGGCTGCTCGAGTCATGGTGAGCAAAAAAGTGATGGGCGGCGGTGTCGGTCTCGCCTAGATGAACCAGAAAGAGATCCCATGGCTTTGCCCCCATCAGGGCTCGTGCAATCCTTCGTTTGCGCTCGAGCCCCCACAGAAGCCGCTCTCTAGCCTTCTCATGCCATCCAGCCCCGACCTTCAGCTCGTCCACATCAGCAAATACCCAGCGGCCGTGCCTAGCCGCGACACTCCGGTATGTCTCTTCTGGGCGCGCGAAGCCGGGCCCGGGCCCAAGGGCGACAGGAGCGTCGAAACCCGAGAGAACAAAGCCTCCAGGTAGATCGGCCGGTGGCCAGGTTCCAGGGAGCCCGACACAGGCCACCCTCCTCCCGGCATTGGAGAGATGTTCCAGTACGGTCGGAACCCTCCTTGCCGCTCCTCCCCCCGAAAACCGCACCTCGTAGCTCCCCACAATCCACCGTGTGAAATCCAAGACGCCGTGCCTTCCTGGGTTCACGCCAGTAAGAAAGGTCGTCCAGGCGGGAAAAGTAACGGGAGGGAAAGTGCTCTTCAAGACGGCCCTCGCCGCATCGGAGCGAGA
>SKWY01000245.1 GCA_007128675.1 Deltaproteobacteria bacterium
CGATGCCGAGGAGAACTCGATCACGCTTCAAGGAACGACCGCCATCACCATCAGAGCCGTTGGCGCCATCAGCCTCGAGGCGATGCAGGTCACCATCGCCGGCCGAGTGGTAAGGCCGATTGCCGAGCCAATCTAGGAGTCACCGTGTCACTGCCCATCTGCGTCGAGATCCCGAGCCTTCCCGATCCCATGGCCATCACCCTACCGGGAGGGGTGTCCATCGAGTCGCTGAACCTGATGCAGGAGATCCAACCCGCACTCACTCCACTGGCTCCGCTCTTCGACATCGTCGACACGGTCATGGCGATTTTCGACTGCATCAAGGCGATTCCCGCCACCATAGGACCACCGCCGGATCCGACGGCCCTCGCCAACGCCATTCCCGAGCTTGCGGAGAAGGTCGGCGGGCTCTTGAAGCTCATCCCGCAGCTCTCGCTGCCCTACACGATCATCGGCATCATCGATCTTGTCATCGAGACACTGCGAGAGGTGCGAGACCAGCTGCTTCATCTGCAGAGACAGATTGAGCAGATCTCGGTCGCCATGGATCGAGCGGCCGAGCTCGAGGACGCAGGGCTGATGGCTCTCGTCAGCTGTGCCCAGGCGAACGTCGCACAGGAAGCGGCCAATGTCGGCAAGAGCCTCGGGGCGATGGGCAAGCTCATCGGGCTCTTGAATGCCTTCCTCGGGATGGTCGGTGGTCCGCAGGTGCCGGACCTATCGGATCTGTCGGGGATGCCGCTCGACGAGATCGTGCCCCCGCTCGATGCGCTCATCAAGACACTGCAGGACGTAAGAGCAGCGGTACCGGTGCCATAGGAGGGAGACGCCATGAACGGATCCGATGAAGCCAGGAATCTCTTGATCCCGCTTCGCAGAGACAGGAAGCGAGACTTCGCCTCGGGCGCTGTTGCGGACCTTCTGGAGTCCAAGGTACTCCAGGCCCTGATGACCCGGGGAGCCACGCCGCGTTCTTCAGGCGAGCTGCCGTGGAGGACATCCTTTGGAGCCGGCCTCGATCTGCTTCGGCATCAGCGGAACGATGCCGCTCTCACGGAGTTGGCCAGGGTGCAGGTCCGAGATGCCCTGAAGCAGTGGGTGCCCGAGGTCGAGGTGGTGGAGGTCAGGGTGGTGCGTGAGGATGCTGCGTTGACCCTGCGGGTGAGGTTTCGGGGGGTGGGGTCAGCGAAAATGGCGGGTGAAGTATCAGCGAGGATCCAGCGGTAACGCTAGGCCGTTGATCTCCAAAGCCGGCTGTCAGCCACAACGAGTTGGGTAAGCGTCACTTCTTCTCCACGGTCCAACCCAATGATTCAGCACCTAGCCGTCCCGCATACCATTCCCACTCGGCTCGACGGCACTGCTGGCAGTATCGAACTCGCGCGAATACTGGCGCGCCTGCTTCTCTTACGCACCCTCCAATGATGTAGCGGTTAGCATGCGGGAACATAGACTGCACCTCGTCCTTGAGAAACCCTGGAGCCCCGTATTCAATCCGCACGACGTCTTCCCGTAGAGGTATGCTGTGAAGTTTACACTCGTTCGCATCTCCTGTCGAAGGCGTCCAGGTTCCGAATCCCTCAATGCCTCTCCTATCCGTTGTCCATTCTTCGGTCGGTGAAATGGGCGAGACATCATGAATAGCCACCACCGCAAAGCCTATTCCGCAAAGGAGAACTATCATCAGCGCTGCCACCAGATGGGTTATCTTGCTTGTCATTTCGCCAGTGCCTTGTTCGTCCAGATGCAGATCGTCGACCTACAGGGCGCGAGACTGCTTCCTGAGTCCTCTGGCGGGTGGAGGGCTCTGCACGGCGTGCTGATTGGTGCAGGCTGAGTCACTCGTCATTGGATACCTAGCCTTTCGTGAAGCGCACCATGGGCGCAGTGGCTACTCTCTCAAACAGAAAGGTTGACTGCTGGCCCGAGGCGAGCTCGAGAAGAAGGAGCAGCCCACCGATTCCTTTCCTGCAAGCATTGAGAGGATTCGCTAGCTTGGGAATGGAGTAACCAAAAAAGGGCTCAGATGCGTGGATGTGACTATTCCTAGCCCGCCGAAGCTTCTGAAACGCGTCCCACTGCTCAGTACAGCGCACATTCCCGATACCTTCACCCTGGCTGAAGACCCTTAACCAAAGCAAGATACGATTTTCAATTCGGCTTTCTTGTTGCAGCTCTTTGATTCGTGCGTCTGGATCTTTGCCATGTATCGCCATCTCCAAGTATCTATTCATGAATGCTTCTATCAGGCTAATGCATGAGAAGAGATAGGAACGGAAATACCTGGTTGTCTCTTCGAAAGAGTCGGAGTCCGATGACTCACAGGCGAGCCGTCTGTATGCCAGCACGTCTCCAACCAATTCCTGCTCGACAGGAAAGCTTCTGGCCGGCCCCTTCAAGCGGTGTTTGTGGTTCAAGAATGTAGCCTCAATGCTCAGATTTGGGCTGTTTGTCGCGATCCCGAGCATTCGTCCGAATAAAGGATTGTTAGAAGATAGCCACGTCTGGATTGCGGATACTCCGCCTGTCAGACGTGCTTCCTTGACCATTTCTGACCATTGCAGTCTGACTGTGCCCTTTGGCGTCTGCAGAGTGTACGCAACGCTGTGCCATCCACGCTTCGGCCGGCTCGCTCCGAGCATTCGTAGAAGGCGAACCACTAGCGCTTCGGCGGCCGTATGGGACAGGTGATATTGCGCAATGCGTAGCACCGCGTGTCTGCTCGGCATCGTCTGTCTAACTCCTTTGAGCGTCTATTTTTCTTTCTTCAGAAACTAGCCGTGCGCCCCTGCGCTCAACCCGGCATATGTAGTCCACCTTAGCACTTCGTTCCTAGCAATCCTCTTAGCCCCTCGTTTTGACAGTAAGGATGACTCTCTTCCAGCCCTTGCGTCCACATCGAGTACCATGCAGACATGACCCGAGCAGGCTGCTCGTAGCTGCGACGCCCCCCCGCGCGGCTACTTGGCTGGCTCGGGTCATTCTTCGTCTCGGGTGGGCGAGCTTGAGTGGCAGCTCCCTGTCCCCGCAGACCACGGATGGACCTTTGCTCTCCTGGAGGCAAAGCCGTGGCCCTGCTCCCATCCAGCGTTGACTACACTGAGAAGGATTTCGATGCCTTGCGCGCGAGGCTCATTGCCCTCGTGCGGAGCGTCTTCCCGGACTGGTCCGACTTCTCCGTGGCCAGCTTCGGCAACATCCTCCTCGAGATGTACGCCTTCGTCGGGGACATCCTCACCTTCTACCTGGACAATCAAGCTAGGGAGTCTCGGCTCGTAACAGCCACCCAGCGAAGGAACGTCATCGCGCTCGCGAGGATGCTGGGCTACCGGCTTCATGGAGCCACCGCGGCAACGGCAGAGGTATCCTTCGCCCTCGCCAGACCTCCGGCCGCCGATGTCCTTATCCCCGCGGGAACCATCGTCCGGACTCAAGAGGTGACCGAGCCGGTCCGCTTCCAGCTTCTCTCTGATGTCCTGATCCCGGCCGGGCTGAGCCCTCCGATCGCCACCTGCGTAGTCGAAAGCTCAGAGAGCCGAACGCAGCTCTTCGACGCCCGTGGCCTCGAGAATCTCGACATCCTCCTCAACCACGCCCCCTACCTCGACGGCTCGGCCATCGTTCAGGCCACCAACGGAGACTACTCGGAGGTCGAAAGCCTCCTTGGTTCCGGCCCCAACGATCGTCACTTCATGGTGCTCGTGGACCAGAACGACAAGGCCACGGTCCGATTTGGCAGCGGCACCAGCGGCGCACCGCCGACCGGGACCGTTCGCATCGACTACAAGACAGGCGGCGGATCGGCCGGCAACGTCGACGCAGGACGAATCGTGGTGCTCGAGGGCAGCTTCACCGACGCCCATGGTCATCCGGTGCAAGTTTCGGTGACCAACGACGAGCCAGCCTCAGGCGGCAGCGACAGGCAGACGATTGGATCGGCCAAGGTGCTCGCGCCGGAGAGCCTGCGGTCCCTGACCCGAACCGTCACCAGGGAAGACTTCGAGATCAACGCGAGGCGGGTTCCCGGCGTCGCCCGTGCGCTCATGCTCACCTCGAACGAGGACGGCTCCATCAACGAGAACGCAGGCATCCTCTTTGTTATCCCCGAAGGCGGCGGGCTTCCCACGCCCGCGCTCAAGAACGCCGTGCTCAAGCAGGTAACAGAGGTCTATCCTCACACGCTGACCTTCCAAGTCTCGGTGCAGAGCCCCGTCTACCGAAACATCGACGTCGAAGTGCGCATCTACCTTCGCCAAGGGCACTCGGGATCTTCGGTTCGCGACAGGATTCGAACCAACCTTCAGCGCATGTTCCGGATCAGCGAGCCGGATGGAACCCCCAACCCGCTCGCGGACTTTGGCTATAACATCAAGGACGCGGACGGGAACCCAATCGGCGAAGTGGCCTGGTCGGACGTCTTCAACGTCATCCGCGACACCGAGGGCGTTCGGAAGATCGGAGATCGCCATGGCGACCTGAAGCTCAACGCGCTGCCCGCGGATGTTCGGCTCCGAATCAAGGAGTTCCCTCTTCTCGGCAATGTGACCATCATCGACGGTGATTCGGGAGCGCTCCTCTGATGGCTCTTCTGAACCCGAGCTTCGAGGACGAAGGAGATGCTCCAGGCAAAGCCGAGCACTGGACTCTCCATTCCTTTACGGGAAGGCAGAGGATCGCTGGCTTCGGCCCGGCGCCTCATCAGGCTTGGGAAGATTTCGAGCGATGGTTCGAGCCAGGCTTCGCGTTCGGACCAAGCGAGCTTGCGCTCTCCGTCTTCTCCCCATACGGCTTCGAGATCATGCCCGCTGCCTTGCCCGCGGTGCCTCTTGCTCCCGCCTCCGCCACAGCCGCAGGAACCGTGGTCACTGTGATGCTCGACACCGAGATGACCCCAGATGTGAAGTACAAGGTCAGGGTCTTTGGAGTTGCCGACGTTCACGGGAACCCCGCGATGCCGCCAAATGACGTTGTGGAGTTCACTGGCTTTCGGCCGCCTCGCCCCGCGAACCGACGTTTCGACCTGTGGGAGATGCTCCCGGTCTACAACCGCCGCTCGGATGCAACCGGAGACTTGCGGAGGTTCATCTCATGCCTGCAGGAGGTCACGGATCTTCTTCTCTCCGAGGTCGACCGCTACCCGGACATCTTCGACCTCGAGAGGGCACCGGAGCCTTTCCTGGAGCTCATCCTTCGGGATCTTGGCAACCCGTTCCCCTTCGACCTGGATGTGCTCGGCAAGCGCCGCCTCGCCTCGGTCTTGGTCGAGATGTACAGGCAGAAGGGCACGGCTATCGGCATCGAGAACGCCATTCGCTTCTTTCTCGGGATCGACATCACCGCCGTCGTTCCCTTCACGGGGACGACCCTTGTCCTTGGCGAGTCTCTACTCGGTGTGGACTGGGAGCTTGGCCCTTCGGAGCAATTCGCGCGCTACGCCTTCAGCGTCGAGGTCGGCATCCCGCTCACCGAGGTGCAGCGCCAGCAGATCCGAGCCATCGTCAGGTACATGAAGCCGGCGCACACCCACTTCATCGACCTAATCGAGCCGA
>SKWY01000012.1 GCA_007128675.1 Deltaproteobacteria bacterium
AGAAGGCGGGCGTGCAGAAGGCGGGCGTGCAGAAGGCGGGCGTGCAGAAGGCGGGCGTGCAGAAGGCGGGCGTGCAGAAGGCGGGCGTGCAGAAGGCGGGCGTGCAGAAGGCGGGCGTGAAGAAGGCGGGCGTGCAGAAGGCGGACGCGACAGCGAACGTGAAGAAGACGGCCGCCATGGAGACGGCCCCGAAGAACGTGGCCGGATCACTCCCTAGGCTCACCGGCCTCACGGATGTGCGAGAAGAGCCAACTTTGGCGGACGAGACGGCCAAAGGGCTTATCGAGAAGGATCCCTCATCGGTAGGGCCGGCAGAATGCGCGAGGGACTACGGCCCGAACTTGAAGCCAGAGCACTCGCTGCGACCTCTTGTCGAATACGTTTGCGGCAGATGGTTTCGCTTGGAAGCAAGAGGCATCGAGAACGTTCCACCAAGGGGCCCCGCCCTTCTCGTATGTAATCATGGCGGAGCATTTCCGTGGGACGCGCTGATGGTCAAAGCCGCCTGTGAACGCTTCCTTCCCCATTCGAGGAATGTTCACCCACTGGTCGAGGAGCTGTTTTTCGGCCTTCCTCTCGCAGGTAGTCTTCTCAAAGGGTATGGAGCGGTCAGGGCATGTCCGGAAAACGCGGAGCGTCTGTTGTCTGAAGGCGCCCTTTTGGCTGCATTCCCCGAAGGCCTTCAGGGGCTCGGCAAGAGCTATTTTCGTCGCTACGCTCTAAGACGCTTTGGCCGAGGAGGCTTCGTGAAGCTATCTCTTCGCTCTGGCGCTCCCATCGTGCCCGTCTCCATCGTTGGCGGGGAAGACGCGCACCCCGTGCTCTTCAATCTCTCGTTTCTCACCGCCCGGCTCGGTCTATCCTACCTGCCCGTCACCCCTACCTTCCCATTACTCGGACCATTTGGGCTGATCCCGATGCCCGTCAAGTGGCTGATAGAGTTCGGTGAGCCCATCGATCTATCGAGACATGGACCGAGAGCCGCATCCGACAGGGTTCTCGTAACTCGGCTGTCGGAACGAGTTCGAGGCAGGATACAGGAGGGCGTCGGCGAGCTCCGAAAGAAACGTCGAGGGCTATTCTTCTAGGCCTGGGAGCTGCGCCCACCTTCAGCCCCCGTTTCGTCTATCTGTAGGCAACTCGGTTTCGACCCGATTGCTTGGCCTTGTACAGCCTCTCATCGGCTAGCCGAATCAGGTCTTCGTGCTCGCCAACACCATCGTCGAGGGAGGCGACTCCGAATGAGGCTCTGACCGGGATGTCTTCGCCCTCGAAAGAGAAGACGCTCTTCTCGATGAGGCGACGAATCTTTTCCGAAAAATCGACAGCACCAGAGAGGCTGACTTCTGGGAGAATCACGGCAAACTCTTCTCCTCCGAATCTGGCTAGCACGTCCTCGCGGCGGATCTTCGTTCGAACTTCGTCGGCAAGCGCCTTCAAGACGTAGTCTCCCGCCAGATGACCAAAGGTGTCATTGATCTCCTTGAAGTGATCGATGTCGAAGAGCACCAATGTCAGCTCACGACGATACCTGCGGGCACGACTAATCTCTCGAACGAGGGTATCGAGAAGGTACCTCTTGTTGAAGACCTGTGTGAGCCCATCCACCGTGGTCAAACGATAGATCTCCTCGTGATAGAGGGCCTCGACGTTGGTGCCGGACAGATACTTGAAGATGGTCCGCCCGATCTTCACCAGGTCCCCATCACGAAGGACGTGTTCCTCCACACGGTTGTCATTTACCCATGTGCCATTGGTCGAACCCATATCCCGAATCGTTACCTCATCGGGTGCAACGCGCACTCGCGCATGGGACCTGGAGACCGACTCCTGATCGACTTGAATGGTCGCCTTTTGAGAACGACCGATTATCACCTCGGCTTGATCGAGATCATACTTTCGAGCGATCTCCATGCCGGCGAGCACCACGAAGCAGGCTTGCCGTTCCATGGGCCGCTCGGAGATCTTCGATATGACGGTGATGACGGTCTTATGCCGAGCCACGGATTAAACCTAGCAGCCTTCGGGTAAGTCTTCCAAGACGCTGGTGGTCACTTCCTTGTCTTCAGGGCTGCCCCAAGTGGAGGAGCCGCGCAATAGGAAGAGAACCTCGATAAGTAAAGCGCCGGGCCCAAGAAGACCCGGCGCCACCGGTCTACAACGACCGATTGTCCCCGCTCTTAATCTCTTAGGATCATTATCGAGGAGAAGGCGCTGACCAGATCCACCAAATCATCCAGGTTGCTGGAGTTGAACTGGAACAGCTCGTCGAGCCCCAGCCCGCCGTGTGTCGAGACGGCTTGAGCATTGAGGTAGTTCGTTGCTCGATCGGCAAAACCCTCGGGAGGCTCAATCAGGGTAATCGGCGAGGAGCCCTCGTGATAGACGACCCAGTTTTGCCCACCGCCGCGCAGCATCGTGGCGCGGTAGAGGTTGGCTCCGGAGACAGCCTCCGGGGTGTACACCCGGGCGGCCACGTCTAAGGTTGCGTTCTCGGCCAGCTCTAGGAACGAGTCGACCGGGAAGCTCTTCTCCTCCTCGTATCCGAGGCTATCGAAGCTGGTTACGACACCGGATAGAGGGAAACGACGTTCCTCGGCCATCAGACCGTCAAAGGAGAGAGCCAAAGCGACCACGGTGTAGTCACTCCCTTCAATGCCGCCGTGCTGGGGAGCCATTCGAAGAGCGAGTTTGCCTTCGGGCAAATCCTCGGCATTTCCAGTGTTCCTCGGATCGAAGATCCGACCGTTGGCGCCCGCCGGATCGTCGCTATCGACACCAGCGGCTATGCCCAGAGGTACCAGGCCTTGACCTTCGACCATCACACCGCCGAGCAACAAGGCGCCGTCCATGTAGGAACCTCCGAAGCTTGGCAGGGTGGGAACATTCATGATCCCCTTGAGAGCCAATGGGGAGCTAAGCGTCAAGTTACCATCCGCAAACCCCGGCGGCGGCCAACCCTCAGCGGAGTCGGGCAGGTCGGTCATGCTCACCTCGAGACCAGGGGTCACCGCCGAGTAGAAATCGTCGAGCATGGGAAGAAGAGTGCCCATGAGGTCTCCCATGTCGACCGCATCGAAGTCGATCTCACTTCCCTCGAGGTCAAAATGGGAGACGATCTCAAGTAGCTGACCGAGATCCAGGTTTCCGCCCAGCATCCATCCGGATCGCCGTCCGGGCACACCGGCCGCCGCATACCAAGGCTTGTAGATATCGCCACTGAGGCCGAAGACCAGGCCGGAAGGAAGAGGAATGATGTTGGTTCCGATCGCCTGCTCCACCAGCGCATTGTCAATCTCGACCTCGATCATCTCTCCCACGAGCATCTCCAGATCCAGATCGATGAAGTTGCCGGGGATTGAAAGGCCGGACAGGGCAAGATGAACTTGCTTGTCGCTGATTCGCTCGAAATCCGCCCTGCTCAAGGTGCCCTTGATTCCAGCAGCCGACTCCGCGTTACGAGGTAGGAAGTTTCTTGGTAGATAGAAGACGAGGTCTCTCTCATTCGTGCCGATGGCGGAGACGTACGTATACCCATTGGGTGCATCAACGGTCTCACTCGCGAATACATGGACGTCGATCGCCCCGGAAGCAGGAATGCCGGAGAAGCTGGCAACGCCCATCGCGTCGACATCGGCCTCGACCAGATCATCCCCGACATCGATCACGACCATTCCTAGAGAGATGGGCTCCCGGCTCACTTCGTCGAGCACTAGAACGCGAGCCTCACCCGAAGCGACACCGGTGTAGTTCGTTACATCCACCGAGCAGCTGGCACTCCCAAACTCGGCGGTAATCGTCGTGGATGAAGCCTCGGACCCGCCGGTCGCGATACCGGTACCGGCGTCCACCGAAGCCACGGCATCGTTCCCGCTGCTCCAGGAGACAGGAGCATCCGTGACCACATGCTCGCCGTTCAGCAGAGGATATGCATGCAGGGCGACAGACTCTCCCTCCTTCGTGTAGAGCGGGCTCGGAGAAATCACGCAGTCATTCGGCTGGGCCTGTGCCTGCTGACACTCTCCACCGATGCAAAGCCCATGTCCGGCGCAATCGGCGTGAGAGGAGCAAGCTGGCGGAAGGCAGTCGCCTCCCTCGCAGTTGCAGTGTCCATCCCCACAGAGTTCGGGGTACCACTCGGCACAGTCAGAGCCCGTTTGGCAGAGCAGGATGCAGGTGCCCGTGCTCGTATCACAAGTGTAGGAGTATGTTCCCGCATCCACTTCGGAGCAGTCGCGATCTCCTCTTTGATCCCCGGAATGGTGACGTGCCGTGCAGCAGTCAGGCTCCCACAGCTCACAAACACGGGGCTCGTCGACACACTCACCGTCTTCATCACGAATCTGGCCAGGCGGACAATCATCTGGCCCTTCGGGCCCATTGTCTGGGCATCCAGTGAGAAGAAATGCTGCGGCGGCTAGGCCCGCAATTAGACCGGTGCGGTTGTTTCTAATCAAAATCATCATCCCTCCTTGAAGGCCAGATGAGCGGCCGGCTACGACGTCCCCGGAAAATGAGGATCGCTCGACCTGCAATTCTTGGCATGCCAGGGAAAAGGGTGTCAAGCCACTCGCCTGACGCGCCGCGCCATTCTGGAGCGGAAAACCGACCACAAAACGAAGAAGAACCCCTTCAAAGGCCTCGCTCAAACTCACGTGACGCGCACTCTCTCATTGATGAAAGGTGGTCGTTTTCTTGATGAGCGCACACCTTCTCCTACACTTGATCACGTCACCACCTAGTGACGCACATATCTGTCCTATGCATACAGCAAAGGAGTGACCGATGCGTGGCAGCCGAAAACGAAGCGTCTATTTTCCTCCAGACATGATGGAGGAGATCCAAAACGAAATGACCCCGCAGGAGCGAACCCTTTCCTGGCTCCTCCAAAAAGCCTGGCGGGTGGCTCGTCCAACACTTTGCTCGTTCCCATCGGTCCGGGATCAGATCTCGGACAGGCGAAGCTGATGAGAGTCGTCCTCACGGCGATCAGTGTAAGCTGTCTCCTTCTTGCACCCGTCCCTGTTGACGCAAGAGACGAGAGATCGGGTCCCAAGGTTCTCTTGGCGGACTTCGACTCGGGTCGGCCGTCTCCGGTTCTGCTCCAAGCCTTGCGGACCCATGAGCAGCGACGAGAGAATCCGAAGAAGAGCTCACCGCAAAACAGCAGAGACGATAACTGGGCTACGTTGATGCTGGAGGCGGCCCGCAAGCTCGATGACTAATCACAGCTCTCTGGAGAGCCCGTATACTCGATCCCCTCGTATACGAGCTCATCAATCGGAGCCCCCAGGCCGGTAGCCGCGTCGAAGTCGCCGGCAACCCAGAAGTCGTGGATGTCGGCCGCCGAAAACTCCCGTGTGGCTCGGTAAATTTCCTCGCCTCGACTGACCACGGTCACCGTGGCCTCGAAGCTGGAAGCCACCCCTCTCGAATCGAAATAACCCACGCCGATCAGGTATGGGCCAAGCTCTTCATCAACAATGGGGGCCTCGAACAGAGAGAGTGTTTCGAGTCGTACACCCTCCGTTCCATGCTGCACGGAATC